>DATIJO010000043.1:0-6140 GCA_035478555.1 Chlamydiales bacterium | reverse complement strand
ATGGGGATCTGCCTGCAAAAGGATCTGGTGGACAAAGGCGATCATAGCCTCTAGGAAATTGGCCATGTTAGTTCTGATCAGATGGGTAGCTACAAAGGTTTTCTGGATTTTCTCATTAGGAAAGAAGTATTTCATTGTGAGAAGCTCTTGGAGAAAATCATCAATGTCTGCCTCTTCCCAAGCAGCTTTATTGTGCTTTCCATGAAGGCCAAGCGATAGGATGAGCACACTTTCTGTCGAATAGGCTTTTACATAGGTGGCCACCATCTTTTGCAATGCCAAATTATGGCGTAAGATCGTCTCGGCAAGCCTTTGTAAGAATTGGTATTTTGGAACATTTCTCCATGCTAAGACAATTTGCATAGAGGGTGATTCTTTCTCTTTCCAATCTTCATTGTAGCGGACCTGGTACTGACAGATATCCCTTGGTTTTGCGAGATAGTACATCTCGATCGCAGAGGTTAGCCTCTCCGTAGGCATAGAACGAAGGAATCTAGGAGATATCTCCGAGAGCAGGGTTTCCAATTCCTTAGGGGTAACAGAGGGAATTTTTCCCGTTAATTGTGAGAGAATCTCTTTTCTTCTCTCGTCCGGAAGAGGCTTTTCATTTCCTTCTGTGAATAAAAGAAGGCCTATCCTTAACCGCTCTTTGACTCCGGGAAAGGGGGGCGGCTCCTTAGAGACAAAGGTGCGGTAATATCTGATCCCATAGAGAGAAAAAGTCTGCAAGATCGCAAGGTCTGCGTCCAAACTATCTAAGCAGAGGACTATAGCGCTGTCTTTGAGGTGTATTACCGAGAAATACTCCTGGAGATGAAAGCTCATCAAATTGTGAGTGACGAGCAAGAGATTTGCCTCTCCAATCTCCTCGAAAAACGCCGGGGGCATCTGCTTTTGCAGCCAGAGATAAAAGCTTTCAAAAGCTTTGCTCTCTTGCGAAACAGCCTTTCTCAGTTCTTCTTCTCGAGATGACATAGGACCCCCTAACGGGATTGTATCAGAAAGAGATTATTTACTCTTTAGGAGTCGTAAGCTATTAAGACCTACCAAGATAGTTCCCCCTTCATGAAGAAGAACAGCTAGCCAAAGGGGAATAAGGCCAAGAAGGGCGGGGGTAGTGACTAGCAGGATGATAGAGAGTGCAAGAAAGAGGTTTTGTTTTACTATGCTCATTGTTTTCTTAGCTTTTTGGGTAAGCCAGGGGATCAGGGAGATATCATCATTCAGAAGGATGATGTCGGATGCATCTTGAGCGGTTGCGCTTGCTATTTTGCCGAGCGAAATACCGACTGTTGCTCTTGCAAGGGCAGGAGCATCGTTGATGCCATCTCCGATCATGGCAAGGCCGCCCTCTTCGGAAAACTTTGCGATTAGATTCAGTTTATCTTCCGGCTTTAGCTCTGCAAGATATTCCCTGATTCCTATCTCTTTTGCGGTCTTTTGGGCATTGGGAAGATTATCGCCTGTCATGATTACTGGTTGAAGGCCCATTTGATAGAGTTTTGCTATCGTCTCTTTTACATCGTTTCTTAGCTCATCTGAAAAGCGAAGATAGAAGAGATGCTCTCCTATGAGAAGAAGAGAATAGGGCTCGCCAGGGCGAAAAAGATCTGCCGGAACCCTCTCTTTAATAAAATCACTACTTCCCAAGAAAACAGATAGTTTTTTTCCCTCTAGCTCTACAGTTCCTTGAAGCCCATATCCCGCTTTCTGAGTGAAGGAGTGCACCTCAACTTTAGGAGCTCCTTGTCTTTTTGCTTCTCTCTCCACAGCTTCGGCCATAGGATGGGTGACATGTCGCTCTAAGCTTTCTGCGATCCCAAGAGCAAGTAGAGGAGAAAAGCTGGTTTTTATGGGGATTAGCTCGAGCAGCCTGAGCTTGCCTGTAGTAAGAGTGCCTGTCTTATCAAAGCAGAATCTTTTGCATTGGGAAAGGGCATCCAGAACAACTCCGCCTTTCAGAAGGATGCCTTTTCGTGCGCAGGAAGAGATAGCGCTAAGGTAGGCAGTAGGGGCGCCAATGATCAAAGCACAGGGTGAAGCTGCGATCATGAAGGCAAGGGCCCTATAGATCGATCCTTCCATGCCTAAAAAGGGAAAAGGAAGAATAAACATAAAAAGAAAAGTAAGAAGGATCACAAGGCTTGAGTATTTTTTTCCAAAACGATCTAAGAACCTCTGAACTTTTGGTTTTGCCTCAGCACCTTGCGTGATCAATTGGATCATACGAGAAAGCGTAGAGTCGGCGCTTTTTCTTGTGACCTCTAGGACAAAAAAGGCTTCTAAATTCCTAGCTCCTGCAGGAACATGGTCGCCTGGAATTTTGAGTTTATGAAGTGATTCCCCGGTCAAATGAAATAAGTTGACCGAAGAGGAGCCTTCTATGACAATCCCATCTAATGGGACAATCTCTCCTGACTTTACAAGGATTTTACTGCCGATCGGTATCTCCTTAACCGCCTTTTCAAAATAGTTTCCATCCGGATCAATAACATACGCAAAAGCAGGAGATAGAACACGAAGATGAGTGAATGCGCTTTTTGCCTTTGCCCCAACTGATTCTTCCAATGATCCGGAGAGCTCAAAAAGGACCAAAAGAAGAGCTCCCTCCATGCCGCTGCCAATAAAAAGAGAGATAAAAGCGGAAAGGGTCATCAATAGATCAATATTGATCTCAAAGTTTTTAAAATCCTCCACTGCGCTTAATATCGCGGGCACTCCTGCAAGAAAGAAGACAAGAGTTAAAAATAGATTGGACAACACCGGAAGAAAAAATGAGAAAGCAAAAGCTAAAGCCAAAAAAAAGGCAGCGATAAAAGCAGATTTTAAAGGCATATTTTTGCTCCATTTCCTTGAACTTGGAGTTAAAAAGGGACTAACCGATTCGCTAAGCCCTGAGGCAAAGAATTCATCAAACTGATAGGGGGTCATAATATGGCTTTTAGAAAGATCGCAAGAAGGCCAATCAGAAGAGTTAAGCTAACATTCCAAATTACAGAAGAGGCCACTGGGTTTTGCTCTTTCTTTGCGGAAAGGGCGGCAGTAATTGCAACTAATAAAAGAGAGCCAACCCAAATCCCATAAGGAATAAATAAACAGCCGTAAAGCACTAAACCTGCGATCAAGACACCAACAAGCGCTCCTAATCCCTGCTTTAAAGGATGTTCAAAGGCCTCTAAAGTAAGCCCCAATTCTTCTTCTAGCATGACCTGAAGAAGTCTATTGTCGTCTGCCATTAGAACATCCACGACCTCTTGGAGCAGTCTTCCGGAAAAGCCCTTGGCTTGGTAAAGCGCTTCTAACTCTTTTCTCTCTTGCTGGCGGTGATGCTCGATCTCCCATCTCTCTTCTTCGATGAGCCTATGAAGCCTTTGCAAACGGATCCAACCCAATAAAGAGCTTCTTCCGAATTTATAGACCATGAAGAGAAGAATGAAAGTTAGAAACAAGTAAGTAGGAAAAGCCAGGAGATGCAAAATAAGAATGAGCATCGCTGTTTCTTTGATTGCATCAAAACAAGAGAAAAAATGGCCGGGAAGTTCTGCGCCGTGGACCTCCGATGTAGCGGCCTTTCCTTTTAGTCTTGCATCGTAGAGATGCTGTACGACCTCTTTTCCTTTAAAATGGGAATCACTCATTGGTCTCTTCAAAAAGTGTAGAAGATTCGTAAGCTGCCTTCAAAAGCCTATAAAGATCGTATTGGTCTTTTGAAGAGATCACCTCTCTTGTGGAGTGCATAGAAAGAAGAGAGCAGCCGATATCAATTGATCTCATGCCTAAGCTAGCTGCCATCATAGGGCCTACTGTGCTGCCTGATGGAGTGTCATTCCTTGCTACATAGTTTTGAAAGGGAACTTTCTCTTTTTCGCAAAGAAGTTTCATAACAGCGGTCGTTAGTGCGCTATTGGTGTATTTTTGCGCGGCTGAGTATTTCAATGCGATCCCTCTCCCCAAAACAGGAGTGAATTGTGGGTCAAACTTTGCAGGGAAATTGGGATTTAAGGCATGTGCAACATCGATAGAGATAGCAAAAGCTCTTTCTCTACATTGCATTGCCTCATCTTTTCCAAGGATTCGGTGCAGTAGGTCCATCACAAAGATAGAGTCCGCTCCAAGATGGGTTTTTGAGCCAATCTCTTCATGGTCCCAAAAAATCGCTATTTTTAAAGTATCGTCATCTGCTTCGGAGTCGATAATTGCTGCAAGCTGTGCATAAGCAGATGAAAGGTTATCTAATCTGTAAGATGCGATCATCTCTTGTTCATATCCAACAAGTCTTGGAGCTTCCAAAGGAAAAAGAAATAGGTCGTAAGAGAGAAGGTTGTCAAAAGAAAAGTTTTTTTGAAGCACCTTGAGAATGTCCACCTTTGAAAAGGAAAAAATCGGTTTCAGGTGATCTTGTTTATTTAATTGGAGCCCTTTGTCATTTACCTCGCGGTCTAAATGAATAGGAAGCTGAGGAATAAAGAGAGGAAAATCGCGAAAATCGATCCATTTGGTTTTGATCTTATTTCTTTTGTCCGAATACAACACGCGTCCTGCAATTCCAAGATCAACATTCAGCCAGGAATTAAGAAGCGGCCCTCCATAAATTTCAACGCCTAATTGGCTATGCTCTGTTGGAGAGTGAAGATCTGGACGAAGTTTTAATGCAGGACTATCTAAATGGGATGCAGAAATAAGAATCTTTTTTGCAGATTTCTTAGGCAAAATGAAAGCGCAGGTAAGCGCCTGATCTTTGATAAGAAAATACTTTTCTCCCTTTTTCATCTCCCAGGTTTTATTTTCTTCGAGTGGAACAAAATCCGCTTCCGCAAGACGAACACCGGCCTCTTTCGCTGCATGATAGGGAGTAGGGGATGCATAGATAAACTGCAAGAAATCTTCTAAGTAGCTCTTCATGGTTTTAACTCTATAATCTCTTCCTCTAAGTAGGGATGTAAGATCTTAGGAATTTCTACTGTTCCATCTTCTCTTTGGTTGTTTTCCAAGAGCCCTACCATGAGCCTTGAGGTTGCAAGGCCAGATCCATTCAGAGTATGCACAAAGGCTGTTTTGCCGTCTTTTTTTTCTTTGTAGCGGATCTCTGCTCTTCTTGCTTGGAAATCGGTGCAGTTAGAAACAGATGAGACCTCATAGTAGCGGTTTTGTCCTGGCAGCCATACTTCGATATCGATGGTTTTAGCCGCTGCAAAAGACATATCTCCGGTGACAAGCAGCATATTACGATAATGCATGTTCAACCCCTGCAATACCTCTTCAGCGGATTTCAGCATCTCATCAAAGAGTTTACTGCTATCTTCCGGCTTACAAAGACAAAACAGTTCCACTTTATTAAACTGGTGCATACGGATCAGCCCGCGCTCGTTGGATCCCGCAGCACCCGCTTCTCTTCTAAAGCAAGGAGTATAAGAGGTATATTTCAGCGGCAGCTGACTTTCATCGATTATTTCTTGATAGTGCATTCCGTTTAATGCAGCTTCAGAAGTGGGAATAAGATAAAGATGATAGTCTTCATCTTTCAGTTTAAATAGCTGAGATTCAAATTTTGGCAAGTGAGCAGAACCAAACATAATCTCAGGTTTTGCAAGAAGGGGAGGCATCACCATTGAAAAACCATTTTTTCGGTGGATGTCTAACATGTAATTCAAGAGGGCCCATTCCAGCCTTGCGCCCAGTTTTGTGTACATTGGCCACCCGGAGCCTGCAATCTTTGCTGCACGTTTAAAATCAAAAAGATGAAGTTTTTCGTTCAGTTCCACATGGTTTTTGAAAGGAAATGCAAAATGTCTTTTTTGGCCAAATTCCTTGATGCAAACATTGTCTTTAGCGTGGTGGGATTCAGGAATATCATCAAAAGGTCTATTGGGAAGGCAAGCAAGTGCATGCAGCATCTCTTCTTCCAGACGTTTCCACGCATGGTCCATTTGCTGGATCCTTTCGCCCATATCTCCTACGTCTTTCATGATAGAAGAGGCGTCTTCGCCTTTTCTTTTTCTTTCTCCTACCTCTTTAGAAGCGGCATTTCTTTTGGCCTTTAACTCTTCTGATCCGGTTTTTAAATCCCTGATTTTTTCATCCAATGCCAAAATAGGGGCAAGGGTTGCTTCCGGCATCTTTCGTTTAAGAAGTTTTTCTAT
>DATIJO010000042.1:0-10057 GCA_035478555.1 Chlamydiales bacterium | reverse complement strand
CACACAAATATCACGAATTATTTTGGAATCGACCCTTATGTGCCCTACGACCCAAATGATGGCTTTCAACAGGATGTGGGTAATTATAGTACTTTGGGAATTCAATTTAATTTTAATTCCTTATTTCATTGGGTAAGAGATGTGAGGTTAGAGCGCTTTGGAGATAGATGCAACCTCATCAGAAAAACTTCTCTAACTGCCCGCAGCGATTTTCCTGATGAATCTTTAGACTGCGTTTTTATCGATGGTGATCATAGATATGAGGCCGTTTTCAACGATCTTGAAGCATGGTTTCCCAAATTAAAAAAAGGCCATCTGATGATAGGCGATGATTATTGGATGCCTGCAGTGTCTTCGGCTGTTGACACCTTTTTTGCAACTCATGACAGAACTGTTTTTTTCTTTACCTCCCAATCAGGATATAGACTCTGGGCGGTCTATAAATGAGGCCATTTCATGGCATGGACAAAAATGTCTTTTCTAATCTAAGCTATCCGCCTTATGCAAATTGCTTTCTTATTCTTTCTATTTGCCTTACCTCTTTTTGCTAAAGAGACCGTCTGCTTAAACATGATCGTAAAAAACGAGTGCAAGGTCATCGAAAGATGCCTATCATCAGTTCTACCAGTTATTGATTACTGGGTGATTGTGGATACCGGCTCTACAGATGGCACGCAAGAGATCATCAAAGCCTTTCTCAAAGATAAGCCAGGTGAACTATATGAGAGGCCTTGGAAGAATTTCGGAGAAAGCCGAAGCGAGGCGTTGGAACTAGCGAAGGGCAAGTGCGAGTATATTCTCTTCATGGATGCGGATGATACACTTGAATTTGAAGACGAGCCTAGTTTTGGAGAGCTGACAGAAGATCTCTACTACATGTGGCGCGGAAGCGATGATTTCAACTACATCAAACCCCAGATTGTTAGAAGTTCTTTGCCTTGTTCTTGGATCGGCGTGACCCATGAGTATTTAAACTGCCCTGTCCAGTGTTCAACAGAGACTCTTGAATTTGTGAAATATCGGACATGGGATGGAGGCGCTCGCGCAGGCTCCAGAAAATTTTTTGAGAACATTCGATTACTAGAAGATGGGCTCAAAAAGGAGCCCAACAATGAACGCTATGCTTTCTATCTAGCAGAGAGCTACCGAGATGCGGGCGAAAAAGGAAAGGCCCTAGAATGGTTTCAAAGAAGAATCAAGATGGGAGGCTGGAATGAAGAGATCTACTGGTCTAAACTACAGATCGCTCTTATGCTTCAGGATATGGGGGTAGCTCACAGTATCGTATGCGAGGCATTTCTTGATGCTCACAATTTTCGTCCTCATAGATGCGAAGCGCTCTACTATCTCGTAGAGTGCTATCATAATAACGGAGACTATCAAACAGCCTACGACTATCTCAAGACAAGAGAGACAATCCCAAAACCTCGCCAGAAAGATTATCTTTTCAACATGCAATGGATAGAAAATTATGGATTTACTTTCCAACTCTCCATCTGCGCTTATTATGTAAGCCAGTATGAAGAATCTTTAGAGGCATGTGATGAACTTCTAGCTCTTAAGGAAAGCATACCTGAAGGTTGGTACAACCAAGCAAAGAGCAACCGCGAATATCCTCTTGCAAAGATCAAAGAACTTGCAATAGATGCAGCTCAGTCCTTTGGACCTGAACTGGGCAGGCCTAAGTTTACGGGTTGGCTTAACATCAATGCTGCCAAGCTATCCTTTGGAATGTTCTCAAACTTTTGTATCTTGAATCTTCTTTCTTACCCTTCAATCACTTTCTTGAAAGAATGAAAGATAGGAACTATACTCTGTCAGAAACTTAAAGGAAGTTCCTTTGATAGAAGAACTGCTCGCAAGATCTGAAAGTAAAACTCTTGAATTTAAAGAAAATGTCCATGTCTTATCCAAAATCGTCCAAACAATAATTGCATTCGCCAACACTGCTGGAGGTACCCTGGTCATTGGAATTCAGGATAAGACTAAAATGATCGTAGGTATCGAAAATATCCTTAAAGAAGAGGAACGAATCGCTAATACAATTGCTGATTCTGTAACTCCTACTCTTTTACCTAATTTCCAATTCATTTCATGGAGAGAAAAAGACATTTTGATTATTACTATTCCTCATAGTTTAGGTCCTTTTTATCTCAAAGACAAAGGAGAGGCTGGTGGTGTTTATGTACGTTTGGGATCTACTAATCGAATTGCAGATGCAGCAATGATAGCTGAAATCAAGCGTTTGAAAGAACATACCTCTTTTGATCAGTTGCCAGAATTAAAAGCCTCTACGGACGATTTAGATTTAAAGTTAGCGAATCAATTATTTTTAGCTGTTGGAAAAACTTGTACAAAATCTAATGCAAGATCTCTAGCACTCGTGGCAGACTATCAAGAGAATACTCATCCAACTAAAGGAGGCTTATTACTTTTCGGTAAACGACGTAATGATTTTTTCCCCGACCCATTCATACGCTTGATCCGATTTGAAGGAACCACAAA
This sequence comes from Chlamydiales bacterium, assembly GCA_035478555.1. GTDB lineage: Bacteria > Chlamydiota > Chlamydiia > Chlamydiales > SM23-39 > DATIJO01. The sequence goes on along the minus strand of DATIJO010000042.1, from coordinate 7,552 downwards.
ATCAAGCGCTATTGATCATCTAGACATCAGAAGCCCACTTACTATTGCAATTGATGAAGCTCTAGCATTTATTCGGCGCAATACTTCTATGAAAGCAGTGTTTCGAGATGTAAAGAGAGAAGATGTGCCACAATATCCACAAGAAGCTATACGGGAAGCTGTAATCAATGCAATCTTGCACGCTGACTATTCAACTATGCGCTCTAGCATTCAAATCGCTATTTTCGATGATCGCTTGGAAATCACTAACCCAGGTCCTCTTCCTTTAGGGCTAAGCTTGGAAACTGCTCTATCAGGAGTTTCTCAACTTCGAAATCGCGTATTAGGTCGAGTTTTCAGGGAACTTCGCCTAATTGAGCAATGGGGATCCGGCCTAGCACGTATGCGGAACGTATGCCTCCAAAATGGGGGATTTCCTCCCAAATTCGAAGAATTAGATCTCTTTTTTAGAGTGACACTTTATCCAACAGCCATGCAATCGAAATCGCAACAATTTTGGCTAAAATCCTTAGTTTCATATATCCAACAACATACTCGAATTTCAGTACTAGAAGCTGCCAAGCTATGGAATGTTAGTAGCAGGACAGCTACCTCTCGGCTTAAATCCCTCTGCCTAAAAGAGTTACTGATTGAACTTTCTACAGGTCCTTTCGATCCTTATAAGGTTTTCATCTTACCTAATATAGCCAAGCCTGCAAATCAACCCTGAAGAACCCTGAAGGTGATAGCTTCAGGGTTAAATGGAGATGCCTAAAACAACTTAACGATCTAGTAGTATTCGTTTAAAATAACTAGTCCCCACTTACCCGTAAATACAATTCCCTTTTCAAACCACAGAGAATGAACATCTCTACACGGTATGTTATCTTATCGTTGTTTGATAACTACTTCCTTCAAGGAAGGAAATTCCTCGATGTTAAGGATGCTGATATGCGTCTTTCCGCACTTAAAATATAGCTCGCCATGTCCGCCCTAAGGGTCGGGACTCAAGCCGAGCAGCATGATCAAAAATCGAAGCAATCGACATATCTTAAAAATATGTCGAAATTTTTCACTTTTTTCGACATATCCTGAAAATCCTTTTTATAAGTTACTGATTATTAATATTCATCAAAATGACGAATACGAGTATCTGATGTGACCTCGTGGAAGCTCACGATATCTTTTTTGACAGTGAAGAGTTTGATCTCAGGTACAAGGGCGATTTCCCAATCATAAGGTAGGAAATAGTCGTGGGTATGAAAATACTCTAGGATTTTTCTTAGGCCCGATCTTCTGTAAATAATGGAATGGGCACGGATGCGGCTTCCGATTTGCATAAATTGTTCATTTAAGTCCTGATGCTCTGCCATGAAAGAAAAATCTCTGAAGGGCATATCCGGCCGCCAAAGAAGAGGAACTTGCTCAGTTAGAGTTTTTGTTTCATCTAATTTGAGATAGTCACAGTCAGTATAGAGAACATCCCAGTTATCTTTGCCTACAAGAGCATCCAGAGCAACTATTGCATCTGAGAGCTTATGGGGATCATCTATAAGGATAACGTCATCTTCCATCACCCACACGGTGTTATGTCCTGAGTCATAAGCATCTTTTAATACGGAGAGATGGCTAAGAATGCAGCCAATAGCGCCTTTCACTGTCCAACCGGAATACACAGCTCTTCCATAACAGGAATGATCGAGATTGATAAAAATGTGCTCTCCATTTTTATCAGGGGGAAAATACATGACAGGTTCTCGACCTGTCCACATGTCCGGTTCAAATTTTAGACCAATATCCTGAAGGTCTTCAGGTGAAAGAGTCCAACCATAAATACCCGCAAATCTTTGGGGAATAATGCCTCGTGGACCTAGCTGGATCATGCAATTGAGCCATCTCTCAGGTCTTTTATCGAGATTTATGAGATAGACAAAATCGATATTGCGCGGCGCTTGGCATTGGGTAGTATGTGGTACCTTTCGATAATAGGCTTCGATATTTGAAGCAGATAAAGTCAAGCAGCTAAAAAGAATAAAAAGAAAAATCATCATTCTTCAGAAAAATAACGGGCACGGGTATCAGAATTAGCTTCGTGGTAACTCACAATATCCTTTTTCACGACAAAGAGTTTGATATCGGGGATGAGGGCAAGCTCTTGATCATAGGGAAGGAAGTTGTCATGTTCATGATAGAATTCGACGATTTTCTTAAGGCCCGATCTTCTATAAATGATGGAATGGGCGCGCATGCGGCTTCCGATTTGCATAAATTGATCATTGAGGTGGCGATGCTCAGCTAAAAAAGAGATATCTCGAAAAGGCATATCGGGGCGCCACATGTGAGGAATCTCTCCTTCAAGAGGCTTGGCCTTATCGACAATGAGATATTCCAGGTCTGTGTAGAGCACATCCCAGTTGTCTTTTCCTACAAGAGCATCGAGAGCATCGATTGCATCCGAGAGTTTGTGAGGATCATCTTTTAACACAATATCATCTTCCATCACCCAGACAGTATTATATCCGGAGTCGTAGGCATCTTTTATTACGGATAGGTGGCTGAGTGTACAACCAATAGTGCCTTTGACAGTCCAGCCGGAGAAGACCCCTTTTCCATAGCAAGAGCCATCTAGATAGATCCAAGTAGGCTCTCCTCCTTTATCAGGAGGAAAGTACATTACCGATTCTCTGCCGGTCCACATGCCGTGGTCAAATTTGAGGCTGATGTCTTGAAGCTCTTCAGGGGTCAAAGTCCAACCATAGATACCGGGAAATCTTTGGGGGATAATGCCTTTTGGGCCTAGCAGGACCATACAGTTGATCCATCGTTCGGGCCGTTTATCCAGGTTTATGAGATAGACAAAATCGATGCCCCTCGGTGCTTGACATTGGGCTGTCCTTGGGACCTTTCTATAGTGAGACTCAACATTCGCAGTAAGATTAAAACAGAAAAGAAGAAAAAGAATGAAAATCATGGACTCCCCACAGGAATAAGGGATTTTTTTAAAGCGTGGTAGTCTAGCAAAGCAATCCAAACTTCACAATCATCTTTGCCGTAAGCGAGATAGATCGTTGATCCTGAGATCACATACCCTCCCGGGAAAATAACTTTCTTTGGGCGGTCAGATGGGTCATAAAACCCTTCCGTCATAATGGGCTTGGAAGAAATGTGAGTGATAGAGAATGGAGGCTCAGGCGAAAAAGTATAGGCTCCCATAAAATAGTACCAAAACTCTTCTGCATCTTTATCTCTGGGAAAGAGCTGCGAGCCTGAATGAAAAAAAGCTAAATATTCTCCATCTACCATTTGTGGAGGAGCGCTTCCACGAAGGATGCCATATTCCCAATCGATATTTGCATTGGTAGAATAATAGGGCGCACATTCTCCCGTAAGCAGATTGGGATAAAGAATTTGGTGGGGCACTAAGGAATAGGTAAGCAGAAGAGCATTATTCCAAACAAACGGGGCCCAGTTTTTTTGCCAGCGCTGCCCGTCGTAGTGCTTCAAAGAAATTAACTTTATTGGACTGGATAGTCGAAATTGCCCGCTTGTTGTAAGTAGCTCTGCAATAAACATGTCCCTACGATCAGTAGCAAAGCTTAAATCCTCATCAATACAATCATTGTAGATAATAAAAATGCGATTTCTAAAGGCAAAGATACGTGCATCTTCGGAACGAGAGGGAATGGGACTATTTTTAATCCGAGTAGATAGAAGCTGAGGCTTTGTGATTTTTTCAAAAGAGGCGTCTAGTAAAACAATTCCAATATAGGAGATACTTAGGTCCATTTCATCTAGATATCTAAAGATCAGCAAATACCCCTCTTTCACCTTGAATAGAGAGGGATTAAAAGCGTTTTTATAGGGATCCAAAGAGATCTGTTTTGTAGAAAGAATGATCTCTTCTTCACTGCAATATCCTGACATCACTAGTAGAAGAAAAAAAAGAATTCTACATTTCATTGGTAGTCGGTAATGGCTGTAAAAGAGAGCGGACAGTATCTAGGTCTACAAAAGTGAGATAGATCTCCCTATCTTCAATACCGATTGGGATAATCAAATCTTTTCCTGCATGATCAATAGTCATGCTAAGACAAAATTCAACACCCTGGTGTTGAAAGACAAATGGTTTGGATACTTTTTGAATCACAAAACTGGAATTAAGATAAACGAACCTATGAAGATAGCATCTACTATAATCGGGATAGTGCACCACTTCATGGATGATCATCAAATAGCCATTGTCAAAGGGAATGGGAGCTGCAGAGCCGCGGAAAGAGGTAAAATCACATTCAGGTTGAGCTATGAGAGCAGCATCACACTCTCCCGTTTCAAAATCGGGAGAAAAAATCACAAATGGATCATAGGAATAGATGAGTTGTAGCTTTCCTTCGGAGCCTATGAAGGGAAGCCAATTCTTTTCACATCGGTTGATATCAGGCCCAAGCAAAGGCGTTAGTTTGTCTATATGTAGCACTCTAGACTTTCCCTCTTCCAAATGGCACAGCGAGATTTGTTTGTTGCCTGTAGGATTGGTATCGCTTGTAGTGCAGGTAAACCAAAGTGATCCATCCAATAAAACCTGGCGGCAATCTTCAATCCCTTGAAGCCAAGGAAAGTGGTACCTCTCCCTGTTTAAATCCTCCAAAATTTCTTGATCGGAAACAATTTGAAAATCCGAAGTTAATGTGAAAAGGAAATTTCTATTCCGAAAAACTCCATCAGGATCGATTGTCTTAAAAATCTTAGCCCCTGTCTGAGTGTAATTCACGCCGCGAAAAATAAGCTTATAGCCTTTCTCTGTTTTCAGAATGGAAGGATTCATGGGATGATAGTGTTCATCAGACCCTTCCTGAATCAGAGGAAGATCAGTAGGGACCGGCATAAATCTTGCATTGGCTAGATTTTGCACATAAAAGAGCATGTTTCTTCCATTTTGCTCCCTAATCCAATAGGGAACATTTTTTCTGAGCATCAGATCGCTGCTTGCCCTTAGCCCATCACTACGAAATTTGGTGTAGTAAGCAGTAACTGACATCTCCTCATCAAAATGGTAGTCCCTTAAAGGTGGATAATCGAATAATGTCCGCTCTTTGGAGGGTGATACAAGAGCCCCGTGACTTGCAAACAGGTAGGCAAGATCATTTTGTCCTTTGAAACGATAGTAGGTAGCAATCTTTCTCAGTGAGTCTGCCCTATCGGGATCGGTTTGATAAGCTTCCAGATACCAATAAAGGGCCTCTTTCCAATCCTCTATCTCTTCATAGCAAGAACCAAGCATCATTTTAGAAAACCAGATCTCTTCTTGTCTTTTGGCATTTTCAATACAGCTTTTATAAAGAGGGATCGCCTCTTTAAATTTTTTAAGGCCTTTATAAGTTTGCGCAAGAGTAAGAGTAAGCTCCCGGTTATCTATTTCTTTTTGAGAGGCTAAGAGGAGCGCATCTAATTTTTGTTCAAGATCAGCATCCCCTCCTTCAAGAATGAGATGATGCATTCTTTCTACTTGAATAGGATCTTTGGATTCCCAGGGAGAAAAAATGTGTCCTTTATTCTCCCAAGAGCAAGATGCATGTAATAGATTCGGAAGATAGACGGAGCAGCCAAGTTGTGGAAATTTTTGTAAGATTAAGTAGGCATCCTTTGTTAATTCATCCTTATTGAACTTCTGTCCTAGACTCAAAGTCATGTCAGGTTGCATGACAAGAAGATAGGTATTAGCAAGCGATCCTTCCCACTCTAAGATCGCTTTTTGCGCCGACCTTACAGCGCGTGTGAGAGGATCTCCCTTTTCATGAGTTTTTTGAATGACCTTTCCATAGAGCCAGTTGGTTTGGATAAATTCATCGACCACCGCAATAGTATGGTCCACTGATCCAAGATCATAGACAAATACGAAATCTACAATGTCCGCTACGCTCTTTAAACACTCCCTGATCACGGTATCGCAATTCAATGTCACCATGGTCAGGCAGATTTTGATATCTCGCTCGGTGGAAAAAAGAAAAGAGAAGCTGCTTACACTTAAGAAAAGAAATTTTTTCAACATAATTAGAACATTCTTCTAGGCAAAAATGAGGGAGGAATCTTAAGCTCTTCGACCTATATGTTCAAGCTTCTCATTATCTGTTTGGCTGCTCATTTGTATGGTGAATATAAGGTTGAGGGCTTCTCAGATTTTTATGACGATGAGAAAAGATACTTTCTCATCTCTACTTTTTTACCCCACAACCCAAAAATCTTCACCGATACGTCGGAAGCCTTAGAAATATGTAGTAGATATTGGCCGAGCTTTTCTCGAAGTGATCTTTACGATTTTCTTTGGCTTGAGAATGACCCTCACACTTGGATTGTCCAAAATCCCGAAATGGTGAAGCAGGCAAGGATCATTTATATTGGATCATTAGAGAGCGATTTTCAGAAACTGAAGTACACATTGGAATGTTTTGGGTATGTTCTTCTCACCCGCTGGTATTGGGAAAGCGGCAAAGGACATGCGCTTTTTCTAAAAAGGAACTACTACGATGCTACCATGAGAACCCTTGTCTATTTGCCTGCAAATGTAAGACCGCTCCCAAAACCAGCTCCCTCAAATATCGAGCAGTTTTTTAAAAAAGCAGAAGGAAAATCTGATCAACATAAAATCAAAGGAATTGATTATCTCTACATGATCAATCTGGATGAGCGCCCTGAAAAATTCCTTGTATCAACAGGTGAACTACAGCTTTATGGAATCAACCCTTACCGCTTTTCCGCAGTAAATGGATGGAAACTTCCCACATCTATTCTCAGCCAACTTGGCGCTCAGTTTCTACCAGGTACTTTACAAGATGCTTTCCTTGGCTCCTACTATTTGGAAATCGATGGAAAGGAGTACATGCACACCGAGCTCATTCAAGAAAATGGCACAGCCTATTTTATGCGAGGGCTATCAAAAGGTGCGATCGGCATTATCCTTAGCCATCTCTCCATCTTGCAAGATGCTTTAGACTTAGGCTATGAGACCATTTGGGTCATGGAAGATGATGTAGAAGTGGTGAAGAATCCCACAATCCTTTCAGACCTTATTGAAGAATTAGATCATTTAGATCCTCAGTGGGATATATTATTTACCGACACAGATACAAAAAATACCAAAGGCGAACATGTGGCATGCCGTGCACTTGCAGCAAGGCCAAATGTCGAGGTTCCGCCTCTTTCCCACTTTTTGCAAAACTTCTATCCGGTTAGCACTAATCTTTCCAGAACAGGCATGCGCTACGGAGCTTACTCGATGATCCTTCGTAGGTCCGGCATTAAGAAAATCCTAGAATATTACAAGAGATACAGGCTTTTCATTCCCTATGATATGGACTACTGGCTCATCTCCGATATCCGTATGTACCATCCCAATTGGGATATCATTTCGCACAGGGCTGGAGCTGCATCAGATAACGGCGATCCCAATTATAAAAAGAAGGAAAATTAGCAGGGATGGCAGGATAATCAGGATAGGAAAAAATTCTCTTTTTATCCTGAAAATCCTGTTATCCCTGCTGAAATTCTTAGAAAAAATGCCCGCGGAAGGGGCTAAGCG
>DATIJO010000041.1:0-7676 GCA_035478555.1 Chlamydiales bacterium | reverse complement strand
ATGGAGATAGAAGGACGGGCAGAGATATGTCCATCTAAATAAGAATCCCCAACAGTTCTTCCGACTGCAAGAATGCCGTCCACTCTTGGCACTCTACTTCCAAGTATTATTCCTCCTCTAAGTTCGATCGAGGCCCTTTGATTTTCAGGCTTATGATCGGAACTAAGCTGGATAATCTCGCCATTTGGAGCTTCTCTTCTCTTTGGCGTGACCATCATTGCTCTGGTGTCGCCTGCGTTTGCAACAAATAGCTTGTTATTGGCAATCATTGCTAAGTTTAAAGTTGTCCCGGATTCTATCTTCTCACCTTTTGGGCCTCTATATTCATAGATAAACTTGTTCAACTGGAGAAATGTAAGGATCAACGCATTATGAAAATCTACGTCATCAAGAGTGTCCGCATCAATCGCTTCAACTTTACTTCGTTCTCGGCGTGCTACGACCATTTGTTCCTCGAAATATCCAGCAGCCATTCTTCTCACATACTCAGACGCTGCACTCCCGCCGTGGCCATCTGCAAGACCAAAGAAACAAACCCTATACTTTTTCTTGGCACTTGGACTTGCCTTCACATAAAAGCCATTTGCAATATGCCTGTCTTCATTTTCAGCATTGGTTATCCATGTATCATGCTTGTATCCCGGATGGGTTGCGACAGCATAAGAATAGTCTAATAGCTTTCCGGTTGCTTGAGGGGCTTTATCAACAGTTACAAGCTCCTTTGTAACATCGTCCCATGTACCAATGTTTGTGTAAGATTGAAGGACTCTTGGACGGGAAACTTTGTCTGTTAATTTTTCAAAATGCGCTTTGTCAAGCGTTGTAGGATCAGCAAAGAACCTTAAATGTCTTTCATCATCGGTTTCTGGTTTTACGCCTTCTCTCGCAGCATTGCTAGCTGTCCTTAGCATGCATCTTCTAGCTCGAACATCTGCTCCAACAGTTTTGCCTTTGAATACCAAATCCGGCTTATCCCCTACTTTAATACGCCACTCTCTATCCTTGATTGACATCGTCGTTTTATGGCCAGGAGGATGAGCACCAAGGCTTCGAAGACTTCTTATAGCCCCACCTAACAAATCAAGAGCGCGTCTACTTAAACTAGCTGCTGGTGAAGCGGGAGGCACAAAACCTACCCCTGGAGCTCGGATAGTCGGAGGCATTGGACGATCAGGGACAGCAGGACGAGGATTTCGAATAACTCCCCTTGCTTCCCGAGGAATCGATTTTTGAGCTATTGGTTTTGCAACAACTGCAACTCTGGGAGTTACTGGTGAACGAATAGCTTGTAACTTTGCAAGATGCTCTTTTCTCTTCTCCGTTTTTGTCTCTTTGAAAAGATGAAATATTGCCCCCATGACTGAAGTCAAATAGGGAGTCCTCTCTTCTTTAGGCAAACGGTTAAATTCCCTGCCTAGCTCTACTAATCTCGGCCTGTAGGCAGAAAGATCGCTTACGTTCGCTTTTTGCAGTTCTTGTTGGAAAGCTGCTAGTCCCTTCGTTAAATCTATCGTTTGACTATTTAAGTATTGAGAAACCCCTTCTCTTACTTTATAGCAGCCAAATACTCCCGAAAGCATCAATGCATTGTTCCAAAAGCTATAGTCTCCCCTAGCAAAAATATTTAGAAGAAAACATGCGCCTGTTACGATTCCACTCTTAGTTGCATAATTTCGAATCAGCGCGAGATTTTTAGGCACTTTGGCATTTAACTGAGCATATTGATCTGCCGGAAGGTGCTGTTTGGCTATATTTAAAAAAGTAGAGGCCATAATTAAATTCCTAATATTTTTTGAAAATATTATAACTTAATTTGAAATAAAACTCTATATTAAAATAATGATTTATATTATCGAATTAAAGAAATCTTTTACCATTTCTAGGGGATTGGAATAGTAAAGTAAATATTTTTATTTAGAAATCCCCCTTCTTAGAACAAGAAGGGGGAAGAGAACTATTCTTTATTAAAATCGTTGAAAACTACCTGGGTGAAAACTCACAGAGGAAGTTATCGAGGTCAATTTTCTTGGAGCAGGCTCTGATGCTGGTTTTGCTGCTTCAATATCTCTATGTGAGCTTTTTGAGGCGCTTGTTAAATCTAATGTACGATTAGGCGCATCAGGTATTTTTATATTATCTTTCTCAGGATGATCCCAATAAGAATAATACTGATGAAGAGAATAAGTTTTTTGTCTGAGATATTTATTTCTTTCATTAATCAACGCACAAATATTTGTTAAATCCGGAGAACTGCATTCCAAATGAATTCTCTTCTTATGGACCTCGTCTGCAATTTGAATAAAACTAGCATCTACTGATAGATTAAATCCGCGTGAATTAAGTTCTTTAATAAGCCCTTGTCTTTCACCAACTTCTATTTGTTCTCCGAAGGCTTCTTTTTTACTAAGCTCTTCCGATGCAAATTTACTATCTTCCAAGGCCCAATGAGGAAAGGTTTGGTATCGTATATCTATTTCTACAGGAATCTTTTTTGGTTCAGCTTTTAATGGCTCAACAGGTGCAAATATTTCTTCATCGATTTCAATATCTACTTTTTCCATTTTAGAAGTTTGTGGTTGAAGCTCTGGATGCTCTTCCAAATATTTCGCACGTTCCCATGGACGACCAAAGCCAGGACCATAGGCAGAACCTGAATCTGCTTCTATTACATCAAATCCATCGACTGAATCTGCAGACCCTTTTCTAGCGGGCGAGGGTTCTCTGGTAATAACTCTTGCAGGCGTTGATTGAGCTGCTGAAGAGGGTTTTCTTTGTTGAGAAGGTTCTCTACTTTGTGCTCTTGCCGGGGTTGGAGCTTGTGACTTCATCAAAGAATCCACGGATGATTTTACTCTTGATCCCATTTCCTTTGCTTTGTCGGCTAACCCTCTAGCTGCGTCGCCAGGCATATCTGCCATTTCTGATAGGGTGTCTCGTGCATTTGAAAGCATTCCCCCTAATTTTTCAAATAATACTGACATAAATTAATCTCCTTTTAATTAATTTGTTATTAATAGTAAATATTATACTATTAATTCTAATTAATTAATAGATATAAAAAATTTTTTTAATTAACAAATTTAATTAATTATTTAATGTATTGTATATCAGATACTTAGAAACTTAAGAGATTTTAAGGTAGGATTTTCCGGCACCTAATGCCCCCGAGACAAGGGCTCCGGAGAGGAAGGCCGCCCCAAATAGTTGGATCCATCTTGCTGGATTATAAAGATATAAGGTGGATAGGCCCAATATGGCTCCAACGTAACCACCTGATCTTACTGAACTTGTGTCACATCCATAGCGGGGGGCGATGATCTCTTCAAACTGATAGATGGTTGGAAAGCGAATTACCATGAAAAGACCGATCGTAGAGCCTAGCTGTTTTAGAGGCTTTGGGTTCCTAAGAAAGCGAACAGTGGCAATGGAACAAATGACTGCTAAACCTGTATTGCTAACAGCACATAGGCCTCCAAATAGGCCATTTTTTGAAAAGGTCTTAAGTAATGCAGATGCTGGGTGATGGTTTCTAGCTATTGCCCTTGGGCTCATATTGACCTTGATTACTCTCTTTTCTTCTCTTCGGATCTTTTGGCTAAGGGGCAAAAATTTAGGCGATCTCCATCATTTATATTAAATGTCTTTATGTTTACTTTTTGGCCCTGTTCATCGAAAACTTGAACAGTTAACCCCTCTATCATAGGAAGATGGAAACAATCCCTTGATGCAGAGTCTTCTGCAATGGTTAATACAGGCTCTCGCTTATCTAAGAAGACCACTTTCCAGCCTTTTGGAAGCTTGCAGGTGAATTGTTTTTCGGTATTGAAAAGTTTAGACGTTAAGATTGCTTCTGCGCTTGGTCTATTTCTTGGATCCCAAACAAAAACACGTTTAAAGATACTTAGCATCTCTTCAATTTCTTCATGAGTAAATCCTTTTGCAAGAGCTGCTTTTGAAAATACCGCTCTCCAATTTGTGAAACGGTGAAAAAATTTGGTTATTTTGGACCAATATTGCCCATTATATTTGTTAAAGAAAAGCGCAGCAGCAGGGTCGCAAGCATCTAAGAAACTGGTCTCTGGAATGCCAAGGAAAAGCACCGTGAGGGCTTCGATTTGTTTTTGCGCCTCTGTTATTAATTGTGCTTCAGAAAACCTAACATCTTCTGTGGAATAGGCTCCAAGTTGTGTTCCAACGACAAGGTCATAAATAATAAAGGGAATAGACCAAATATCCGTTCCGGCGCAGTAAGGAAAACCAACGTAAACTTCAGGCGCACGGTAAGGGACAGTCTGAACGATAGGAAAGAAACCTTCTAGCTCAGAGACCTTTCTTGCCAAACTATAATCAAGAACCCAAAGCGATCTGGATTTTTCATGCCAGATCATATTACGAGGTTTAAGATCTAAATTAACGACCCCTGCTTTGTGTACAATCTTGCAGTGTTCAAGAAGCTGCCTCAATATGGATTTTATAGAATGAGAAGATATAGAGGAGCGGGGTATTAAATACTGGTCCTCAATGCTAAGAGCAGGCACCTTCTTCATCACGATGGTATTTGAAAATTCACTATCCATCTTGTGTCTATTTCTTATCTTATCTGAAGAAGGAGAGCACTGATATACTTTCACTCCATGAAGAAGCCCTGTTTGTGATAAGAGTTGAACCGCGTCTCTTTCAATTTCAAAATTGGGTTTTGTAAAAAACCTTTTCATAACAAGAGGATGACCTGTTTTTGGATCCCTTCCATTATGAATGGTAGCGCTAGTTCCTGCTGCAAAGGGTTGATGTACCATGTAATAATCCCCCACAGGAACTTCCCATGGGAGCTTTGTGATAAGTGGAGAGACAGCGCTTTTTACTTTATCTTTAGGCTCTTTTTGGGATTGAGATATTCCCCCTAAGCGCGGAACCGGTTTTTGAGTAATGGAACAAGCAGCAGTAGCCATAGGCAAGGTATTTTTCAATAAGCTAATCTTTTAGATCAACTGATTAATCTACCCAGTGAAGGACATTCCGGATCACGCTCCATCTGGGCTCTAAGCTTTTTGGAGTGATCCCCTTAAACCAGTACCTATCCATCTCCTCTTTAAAGCCCTGGTTTTCCTTCAGATAAAGCCAGCTATTGAGAAAGTTCAGAAAGGGATAGGCTCCCCTTTTGACGGGATAGGCAAAGTATTTTCTTCCAAGTAAGTTTTCATAATCGACGATGGCAAAATCAGGATGGTCGATCGCCCAAACAAAGGCGGAGATTTGAGAATAGACTAGAGCATCCACTTTTCTTTCTATAAGATCATTTAACCCTTCGACAATGACAAGCTGTGCTTTGGGGAAATGTCGCTCCACGACGTTCTTATAACCAATGGATGCTCCAATGCGAAGATGAGGGTTTTGAGAGACAAGTTCATAATCGGAAAACTCCGACTCCTTTTCTTTGGGAACGATAAGGATATTTTTTTCATCCGCGTAGGAACGGGTAAAGTCCATATTCCGAAGTCTGACCTCGTCCATGATGACAGACGACATGGCAACATCATAGTACCTAGCTTCGATCTGTTTATCTAGTTCATCAAACTTGATGGGGTAAAACTCGAGTTTGCAGTCTAGGTCTCTAGCTAACTGATAGGCGTAGGCAATATCATAACCTGCCAGCTCTCCTGAATCATTGATAAAGCAGTAAGGAATGTTGTTCACATTGTAACCAACACGGATAACACCTGTACTTAGGATATTGGTAAAAATCTTGGCAGCCTCATCATCCGATACAACAGGATTGTTTTTAGAGAAATTTATCCAATCCTCGGGATCGGTAATGATCTTTGCGTCGACCGGATTCACCAGCACCTCAGATACACTAAGAGTGGGATAAAGATGCTGATATCTATCTTCTAAGTGGATGCGCTCTTTTAAAAAGAGAATGAAACCTGCCAGCACGCCCAAACCTAAGGCCATTTGCCAGAAGAGCCTCCCCCATCGTATCCTTAAAAGGCCGTAATAGGCAAAAAGAGCAAGAATGACAAATACAAGAACGCTTGCAACACTTAATAGAACTTCAAAGTGGATCGTGATCGCTAGTGTTTCGTAGAAAAGATCTAGTGCCTGTTTTGGAAACTGTAGCTCCTGGATAAGAAATTTAATCCCGGAAAGAGGGGCGGGCGATGCCCCAAAAGAGAGAGGGATCGTAAGAAAATAGAGAAAGAGCTTTTCGCTTAGATCGAATGGATGGCGAAAATAAAACCCTAAAAACAGGATAAAAAACAAGATCAGGCAGTTTCCAATCTGGGCAAAGCTATAGCCTAGAGGGACCATCGTCTGAGAAGAAGCATGGAACTTTTCCTCTTCTAGGTTATTTTTTTCGCTTACCTTTTTCATCACTCCCAAAATAAACGGGAAGACGATACTAGAGACGCCTGTTGCAAAGGCAAAAAAAGTGACCCTTCGGATGTAGCGGAAGATCTCTTCATAAGAAAGACGCGTCAGGTTCTTTAGAAGGATGGGAAGTAGTACCAAGGTGATGTAAAGGCAGACGATGATATAGGCAATGACATAGAACTCCAGTTTAATCAGATCGGAGAAGTTCACTGTTCCCACCGCATTGGCTATATGGGCAAAGATCCCAATTGGGGCTACATGGGCAAGCCATAGGAAGATATTTTCCAGGGTTTTAGCGCCTCTCTCAACCACACTTAAAAGAGGCTCTTTTTGTTTTAAGTGCATGACCGCAGTCCCAATGATGAGGCCAAACAGGGCTACCGCAGGGACTACATTATTAGCAAGATCATAGAAGGGATTTTCTGGGATAATGTAATTTAAGAAATTTTCAGTCAGGGATGTTTCGCCTGCCTTCTCCTCGATCATCGTAAAAGGGGTCGGAGGGATGAGATAGCTCAAGAGAAAGATCACTAGGAAAATGATCACCCAAAGGCTGAGCAGAGGAAGTCCTGCCCTCTTGAGCAGATTCTTTGCCATATGAGGAGTAAGCGACCCTAAACCGTGGATTAAAGAGAGGCAGATGTAGGGAAGGACCACCATCTGCAGAAGCATCACAAAGATCTCGCCGACCGGTTTTACAACCGACGTAAGAGGGCCAAAAAAGATCCCCGCTGCAATACCCAATAAGATCGCAACCAGGGCCTGGGCTGCAAGCCCGAACTTCCTCATGATCTAACCCTTGGGTAGTGATGGTCCTTGAACTGGCCTCTCTTCTGAAGGCGGCGGAGTGAGTTTATTGGTTGCAGGCGGAGGGCCAACTTGCGGCTTTCTTGCCTTAATTCTGTCTTTGAGTCTGAAATAATAGGAATAGCCCCAACCTTGCAGAACCTCATCCTTGAAGAATAGGGGTTTTAAGTTTCGATTTAGCACTCTTTGCTGGGTTAAATCGGTCCTCTCAATGATGTAATACCAGACCTCATAGCAGCCCTCTTCCGTATCGATAATTTCCCACCAATAGGGCCTTCCCATCAAATGGTGGACCTCTTGCATCGTCATCCCTTTATAGATCTGACTGAAATAATAGCGATTAGCTTCAGCATCAATCCCGGTTAAAAGCGGGCTTACACTACAGGCAGTAAGAATCAAGATAATGAGATACTTCCACATAATCCCGATCTTATGGAATGTGGAAATCTTGTCAAAGAAAAAGGGAGTATTTAGATTTGATTATCGATCGATGAGAA
>DATIJO010000040.1:0-18621 GCA_035478555.1 Chlamydiales bacterium | reverse complement strand
GGGGCGCTTTACTTGCTTTTTTAACTTGAGCAAACACCCGGTCTATTTCCTGGTACACTTGAGGATGCAGCATCTCTTCTAATGCCTTTAATTGTTTGTTATCCTCGAAAACTAACTTTGCCATTTTTTTTCGGTCAAAATGCCCATTCGCAACAATTTCAGGGCCTAGAAGTTTTATGATTTTTTTTCCTAAGGGAGTTTCCGGAGATAGAAGGTTATGTACAATTTTATCGCTGTCTACGACATAGGCGCCTAATTTTTGGAAGATCCGGCAGACAGTAGACTTACCGCTTCCGAGAGTGCCTGTAACAGCGACTTTCTTCAATTTTAACATTCTCCCCAATTTTTTCCAACTTCTATATCTACTATAAGAGGGACCCTCAATTTCATGGCAGATTCCATCTTTTCTTTCACAACTCTTTGAAAATAAGGGACTTCCTCGTCGGGAAGCTCAAAAAGCAGCTCGTCATGGACCTGTACTATAAGATATCCTTTTTTGGGGTTTTCCCTCAAATGGGCATCCAGATGGATCATAGCAAGCTTAATAATATCAGCGGCAGTACCTTGTAATGGGGTATTGGTAGCTAATCTCTCAGCCGCAGCCCTGATATGGGGGTTTTTGCTGTGAATTTCAGGGATAGGCCGTTTTCTTCCGGTAAGGGTCTCTGCATATCCCTTCTCTCTTACCTTCTGCTTGGAAGACTCTAGGTATTCTAGGATCTTAGGGTAGCGTCTGAAGTAGGTTTTAATGAACTCAGCGGCCTCTTTTTGGGGGATTTTTAGCTCTTGTGAAAGGCCGAAAGCGCTTTGTCCATAGAGAATGCCAAAGTTGACTGTTTTTGCCTGATTCCGCATCTCTTTTGTGATCTTAGATATGTCCACGTCAAACACTAAAGAAGCAGTGAAAGCATGGATATCATCCCCTCTTTCAAAGGCTTTGATCAGTTCTTTGTCCTCGCTTAAATGGGCAAGCAGCCTCAGCTCAATTTGCGAATAGTCGGCGGATAAGTAGCTCCAGCCCTCTTTTTCGGGCTTGAACCCTTCACGGATTTTACGCCCTTCAGGTGTTCGGACAGGTATATTTTGTAGATTTGGATCCTGACAAGAGAGCCTTCCGGTAGCTGCAACCGATTGATTGAAGGTGCAGTGAATCCTTTGGGTTTTTTTATGGACAAGCTCAGGAAGCGAGCTCACATAGGTAGAGCGCAATTTTTCCAAACTTCGGTATTCTAAAATCTTGCTTGCCACTACATTTTCTTCCGCAAGCATCTCTAAGACTTTGGCATCGGTAGAAAATTCGGTCTTTTTTTTGCCGGGGGGTTGCAGGCCAAGGCGTTGATAGAGGACTTCGCTCAGCTGTTTTGGAGAATTCAAATTGAAGGTATGGCCGGTCTCTTTGTAGATTTCCTGTTCTAACGCATGGATCTGTTTTTCTAGGGCAACTGACATTTCTTGCAGTTTTTGTGCATCGAGATAGATTCCGGCTCTTTCCATCTTTGCAAGGATAGGAAGAAGAGGCAGCTCTACTTCGTACATTACCTTTTCTAGCTTTTCCTCTTTGATCTCTTTTTTAAAAAGCTCTTTTAGTCTGCAGGTATAGTCCACATCTTCACAGCAGTATTCGGCAACCTCTTTAATTGGCACCTCTTTCATAGATCTGGTTTTTTTTCCGGTGCCGATCAAATTAGTAATGGGAATTTTATTCTTATTAAAGCGGGCCAAGACCAGTTCGTCTAAGTTGTGTCGTCTATTTTGAGGAGTAAGCAGATAGGAGGCTAAAATAGTGTCAAAAGAGATGTTTTGGACTTTGATCCCGTAGTTTTGAAGGACATGGTAGTCATACTTAAAATTATGCCCATAAAAACCGATAGCGGGATTTTCTAGGAGAGGCTTTAGTTCGTGCAGGATAATTTCAGGAAAGAGTTTTCCATTGAGAGGGAGGTAGGCAGCTTTGCCTGGCTCATACCCTAAACCGATTCCTACAAGTTCTGCAGTTAAGGGGTGAATATCGGTAGTCTCTGTGTCTAAACAGATCTCTTTTTGTTTTTGTAAATGGGCTATCAGCCTTTTCAAATCCTGAAGTTCTTCAATGAGAACATATTCCTGCTTTACTTCAGGCTGTAAAACTACTTCTTTTTTTTCTTCTTTCGGGCCTAGCTCTCTTAGAAGCGTCATGAACTTCATCTCATGATAGAAGGCCTCTAATTTTGGGTAGTTGGGAGTTTTGATCTTAAAAAAATCTTCCTCTTTTGGAAAGGAGACTCCCATGTGTAAAGAGGCAAGCTTTTTACTTAAGTGCGCTTGATCTTTGTATGTCTTTAAAAGTTCTGATTTTTTGCCTGAGACCTTATCCGGGTTTGCAAGGAGATTTTCAAGAGTATCAAATTCTTTCAAAAGTGCAGCTGCGGTCTTGGGGCCAAGACCCGGTATTCCCGGAATGTTATCCGAGGTATCGCCCATGATCGAAAGAAGGTCGAGCATCTGTCTTGGAGGAACTCCGTAGATCTCTTCCACTTTTTGTGCGTCGATCAAGAGATTTTCCTTATGAACGTTTAACACGAAAACATTATCTGAGACCAACTGAAAAAGATCTTTATCGCTAGAGCAGATGAATACTTTTGTTTTTAGTTTCTCTGCCCAAGTAGTTACGCTTGCAATCGTATCATCCGCTTCTACTCCCCGAATGTTTAAACAAGGCAAACCGTACAGTTCACAAAAAAGTAGTGCCTTATCGATCTGTTGGTAGAGGTCTTCGGGGGCTTTTTTTCTGTGGCTTTTATACTCCTCATAGATGGCTTGTCTTGCTTGAATATTGTTCTCGCCATCAAATACACAAGCGAGGTGAGTAGGAGAAAATTCTTTTATAACTTTTAAGATGGAGCGAATGAACCCATAAAGAGCATTAGTCGACTCGCCTTTGTCATTGGTCATAGGGCCAATGGCATAGTAGGAGCGGAACAGGTAGTTCATTGCATCAAGGAGGTAAAGCTCTTCCATATATTAGTAGGAGACTTGGGGCACCTGTGGCAAAAAATTTGGTTCTTTTTTAGTAAAAAGCTGTAAAAGAGATCCTATCCAAGATTCTGTCGAAACAAGGCAGGAAAGGAAGCTGCTTTTGGGACTGAGCTGCACAACTTGATAGTCTTTAGAAGGATCAATGCCGGCTGCAGCAAGAAGTTCGGTAAGGGTGTCTGAATAATCCCTTATTCCGTCGATATATCCCAATTTTTCGGCCTTTACAGGATCAAAAACATTTGCGCCATATTCCTCAATAAGAGCTGTACGATCGATCCTTGGTCTTGCATTTGTTACAATTTGGATAAATCGATCGTAGTAGTAGGCAACTAATGGTTTTAATGAGGCATCATCATCAGGCTTCCAAGCACGGAAGGGGCTCATCATATCTTTATTTTTGCCTTCTGTGATTGTTTCAGAATTAATGCCATATTTGTTCATGGTCTCTTTAAAATTAAAAAATGGTCCCATGAGGGCTCCAACCGAGCCGATAATGGTAGATGGGGAGGAATAAATCTTATCCGCAGCACAGGAGATCATTACGCCGCCGGATGCACAGATGCCGTCTTCATATGCATAGATTGGAACCTTATAACGCGCTTTATAACGAAGAAGCATTCTGTAGATATTGTCCGAATCAGTTGCAGATCCACCTGGAGAGCTTATATAAAGGATAACTCCTTTTACCCTATTATTCTTCAATACTCCCGTTCTGGATTCGATCAATTGGTTTTCGATCATTTCATCTGTGAGATTTAGATTTCCAATTATGCCTTTGAGATTTATATGAAGGATAACAGGACTGTGAGATGGTCTAACTTCGCGAATGCCGTTTGCATCCGGCATGACAGTAAGGGTGGTTTTGCTTTCAACTTCTGTATTTGTACTTAATAGCGAGATAAGAATAATAACTGGAATAAAGGCAAGTGTAATGCCGAAGATAACAGCAATAGCTTTACAAAAAGCTCTGAGTGATGAGATGAAGATAGAGTCTTGCACAGGTTCCATTAGACATAATCCTTTTTTGGAAGAAGGTTCATAATACTTTATGGGCGATTTATATGATCAATATTTTTGGCTCGTAAAAATCCTAATTGCTTTAGCACTACTATTTTTTCTTATTTTTTTAGATCGCCGCATTGTGACCTTCTTTCAGAAGAAACTAGAGCAAAAAGAAAACCATTGGGCCAAATACTTAACAAATATTTTCTATTACCCCTTTCAACTGCTCCTTTGGATCATTGCCCTTTCTTATATTTTCCTGACCATTGGAGAGACCTTTAAGGTAGAAGGGATCAATAAGTACATACCTCTACTTCGAACAATCGCAATAGTGGTCACTGCCTGTTGGTTTACCCTTCGGGTCAATAAAAGTTTTAAGCATGTGCTCTCCCACCAAAAATTTCACAGGTTGGACTCGATCTCGCTAGACCTTTTAAGCAAGGTCCTTGCCCTAGTCATTTTCTTCATCACCCTCTTGATCATCCTACAACTATTGGGGATCAATATATTGCCTCTGCTCACTGTGGGAGGTATCGGCGCTGCAATCCTGGGCTTTGCAAGTAAAGATGTGATCGCAAACTTCTTTGGGGGCATCATGATCTATGCAACCAGGCCCTTTTTCAAAGGGGACCTTATTGAAATCCCCTCGCAAAATATTGAAGGCCATGTGGAAGAAATCGGCTGGTACAGCACTTGCATCCGCAATTTACATAAAAGGCCTATCTACGTACCCAATTCTCTTTTTTCTAATAATACGATTATCAATCAATCCCGCATGAGCCACAGAAAAATCGAGGAAAAAATCTCCATCTCTTATAAAGATTTTTCAAAAATTATCCCTCTTTTACAAGACATCCGAAAGCTCCTTCACGATGATCCTGAAATCGACCAGCACTACACTCCTCTTGTTTTCTTCACCTCTTACGAAACCTACTCTCTAGAACTTTTCATCAAAGCCTATACCATCAGCACAAAGGAAGAGGAGTACTACCAGATCAAGCAGAATGTTCTATTGCAGGTAGGCCATATCTTAGATCAACACAATGTGGAGCATCCTCTTCCCACAAGTAAAGTAGAAATAATAAGTCAAAAGTCAAAAGGCTAAAGTCAAAAGTGCCGTGGAAGCAAATGCTTTGCTTCTACTATAGAAATTGCAGAAATGAAATTTCTGCCACCACACTTTTGCCTTTTGCCTTTTGCCTTTAGTTCAGGACCTAGAAGGGATTGAACTTGAGAATTGCATCTGGCGCAATTCTAAAAACGCCAATGCCCCAAGAAGAATAAATGAAAAAAAGAAATACCAGGGAAATACAAAATGAACGGTCATCCCTAAGAGAAAAGTAAATTGTAGGGCGGTTGTGATCTTGCCCCAACGTATCGCGCGGATGACATAGCCTTTCCACTTACCCGAAAGAAGAAGATAGACTCCAAAAATACAGAGAAAGAAATCGCGGGAAAGCATAGCGAGGGCTTGCCAAGGCAAGATAGTCCCCTCTATTAGCATCACTGATAACACAAAAAGGACGAAAAATTTGTCCATTGCGGGATCAAATATAGCTCCAAATCTAGACGTTGACTTACTGATCCTAGCAAAGTACCCATCGATACTATCGGTAAAGGCAGAAAGTAGAATAGCAATTATTCGAAGATTGATGTTGTCGAATAAAAATAAAAGAGCAAGTGGGGCCCTTAAAAATGAAAGAGTATTAGATAGAATAAACATGCTTTTAAAAAATTAGAGCCTAGGCCTTAGTTTTTTTCTTCTTTTATACCAAATAAGGCCAATTATAGTCACTGCTGCGGCTGCAAAGAGAAAAAGATTAAACCTCTTAAGAAATTCTAGAAGGGCCTCATAATTTAATCCCATGAGAAAGGCGATCGTGAAAAGAGTTGCATTGGATGCCAGGCAAGCTATTCCATCGCTTGCAAGAAACTTTCCAAAGTGCATTTTTCCAATACCAGCCGTTAGAAAGAGGCAATTTCTTACTCCAAAAGGGATAAATCTTCCGATCAGAAGAGCCCAAAATCCATATTTTTCAAAAAAATTGTGAGCAGTCCGTATACGTTTTTTAGGAATTGTCCTACTAAACCAGGGAATATCCCAAAGTTTTCTTCCGAACAGCCTTCCTATCCAGTAGCAGACCCAATCAGACAAATAACACCCCAAAAAGATCATGCAGAAAAGAATAGCAGTATTCTCTGGGACCAGAGTAGATGCGATCAGCGCGCCTATAATGATCATTAGATCTTCGCTAATGGGGATATTGAATCCTGCAAGCATCAATGCTGAAAAAATGTACCAGTGGGCGTGGCTAGCGTGAGCCTGTAGAAATTGGAGGAGAGCTTCTTGCATACACTCTTATATAAATGAAATTTAATTAGTAAGTAAGAAGTAAGAAGGCAGAAGTCAGAAGTGCCGTGGCAGAAATTTCATTTCTGCGATTTCATGGAAGGTAGAAGCAAAGCATTTGCTTCCACGGCAGTTCTGCCTTCTTACCTCTGACTTCTGACTTAAACTGAGGCTTTAGCTTCAGCAGCGGGAGCAGGTTTTTCGGGATCAGGGATGCTCAGCTTTTCATGATGGGCAACTAAGCTATTGAACTGCTTTCCTAAGGCCGTTACGGCGGCGATCCAGACACCAATGATGCCAAGGAATATTGCCGCAATGTAGGGGACGCTGGCAGTGAGCGAGCCAAAGATAATTAAGAGGCCTTGATGCATGATCGAGCCTCCGGATTTTCCAAACCTTGAGCCGACACCATCGATTGCTCCTTTGCCTTTAAGCTTGCTTTCAGCGCTTAAAGGAATAAAGGAGATCTCTTTGGTCGCATCAAAAAGAGTGTATTTTGAAGCCCGGGCCAAACAGTTTTGTAAACTACCGAAGAAAAGGCTCATGACCAGAGGCGTAGTTCCAAAAGTAACGGCAGCTATTGCTGCAGAAGTATCTTTGAAGAGCAGGAAGGAAAAGAACCCTATCCCTGTGACCAACATAATAATTGGAGGGACTAAAGCGTTAAAGGTCCAGGTGAATCTACGAATGACAAATCCTGAAATGAAGAGGGCCGTAATGGTCGCAATAATTCCCATCGCAGTCATCACTTCGCCCATGTAAATATTATAATCGCTAGGATTGGGGAAGGCCTGTTTCATCTGATTTTTCCAGACGATCTCAACCAGGTTGATTGCGAGATGGTAGGTAACTACAATCACAGCAATGCAGCTTAAGTATTTTGATTTTGCAATGAATGCAAAGTTTTTCCTTAGAGACATCTTCTCTTTGGGCTCATCTTTTTTCGTGATCATAGTGGGTATGCTCGAGCCATCGATGACCGTGCGGTTCAGCCGGTAAAAGATCGCAGCGATAAGGATGCCCACAACGATCAAGGTCAAGTTTAAATAGAGAACAGATTGCTCCCAGGCATTAGTGCCGTAGGGAATAAAAGGAAGATAGATATTACTTGAAAGGAAGATGCAGACCTGGCCGGAGAGAATCCCTGTAATATTAGCGCCAACTCCAAAAAGGGCATAGAATCGCTTGGCCTCTTTGACGCTGGTCACTTCATTGGCAAAACCCCAAAAAAGAACGGTCATGACGATAGCGCTCCATAGCTCGCTCATCACATAAAAGGCCGTATATGTCCAATTGCGGATCAGGGCGATAAAACCTTTGAAGCCGGCGGGTAAAATCGTCGAAAGATAATCAGCAAAACCAGTTGGATGCAGAGCATCCCTGAAAGGGTAAAGAAAAAATGTAAATACAAAGAAAAAGCCTAAAAAGATCGTTAAGAGAATATAAAAGACCTTTTCACGGGAATATTTATTGGAAAGCTTTGTAAAGAGAAAGGTCATTAAGATGGCCATAGGCAGCATCGCCCATACTTTGGCAAATGGAATAGCCTCTGCACCGGAACTTGGAGCTGTCACCAGCATCGTATCTTTGATCCCTCTTAAAATGTTATAGTTAAAGCAGATCAAAGAGAGCATGAGCAGCATAGGAATAAATTTTTTATTTTCGCTGCGATGAATAGGCCAGATAAAAGAGCGGAATTTTCCAAACTTGGAAGTATCTACATTAGACATAGATAACCCCACAGCTTTGGGCACGAGGGTTCGATGAAAAAAGAGAATCTTTTAAAATACCCGAACCTGGTAGATTTTTTTTCATCTTGCCCTGTGAAGGAATACCATGAATTATAGCAATCTTCCGTTATTTATCAAGGTCTATCGGAGAGTGCATCAATTCCTGGGAGGTGGCCGAATTCAAGAAATTCCAATGAAGCCCCTCCGCCGGTAGAGAGATGGGTGAATTTATCCCCAAGTCCCGCCTCATTGACCGCGGCCACAGAATCGCCGCCTCCAACGATAGTGGTGGCGTGAGTAGAGCTAAGGATTTTGGCAACCTCTCTTGTCCCTTGCGCAAAGTTAGCCATTTCAAAAACCCCTAATGGACCATTCCAAAAGATAGCCTTGGCCTTGGGCAAGAGTTTTTTCCATTCTGCGATTGTTTGAGGGCCTATGTCCATTCCCTGCCATCCATCGGGTATGCCGTCTTTAGTTAAAACTACTTTGTGCTCTGCCTCGTTTTTGAACTCTTTTGCTATCACAAGATCTACTGGCAGATAACAGGGGATTTTCTTCTTCTCGCACTCTTTTCTAATTTTTTTGGCCGTGTCCAAGTGGTCCATTTCCACAAGTGAGGAGCCAATAGAAATCCCTTCTGCTTTTAAGAAGGTATAGGTCATAGCCCCGCCCAAAAAAAGAGCATCCAGTTTGGGTATCAGTTTTTCAATCGCTCCTACCTTGGTAGAGATTTTAGCCCCGCCAAGAATTGCGAAGAATGGCTTTTTAGGAGAGGTAACTAAGGGCTCTAAAAAGCGAAGCTCTTTCTCCATCAGCAAGCCCATAGCTGCCCTGGATGGAAAATACTTTGCGATTGTGAAGGTGGAGGAGTGTTTACGGTGGGCTGCCCCAAATGCATCGTTTACATAAACATCGCCAAGTTTACTTAAGTTCTTAGCAAATGAGGGATCTGAATCCGGCTCTTCTTCAGCTGCATAGAATCTTAAGTTTTCAAGAAGCAGGACCTCGCCAGGTTTCAACTCTTTCATCTCTTTTTCAACTGGCTCCCCAATACAATCCTTGGCCATCTTCACTTTTATCCCTATTAGTTCAGATAGCCTTTTTGCGCAGGGAGCAAGAGTGAATTTAGGATCTTTTTTTCCTTTAGGCCTACCTAGATGGCTCATCAAAATGAGAGAGGCGCCTTTCTGTAGAATGTAGTGAATAGAGGGAAGAGATTCTAGAATACGGGAATCATCTGAGATCTTGCCGTTGTCATCTAGGGGAACATTAAAGTCCACCCTCATCAACACTGTTTTTCCTTTTAGATCTAGATCTTTTAAGGTAAGTTTCTTCAACATAATTCCCTCAATTCTATCGCAATTACTGCCACAGCACTTTTGTTTTACCGGTTCGCTATTCGCTCACCTGCTCCGCATTGCGAAGGTCCACAGGACCTTCTTCATGATTTCGCAGCCTTTTGACTTTATAAAGTCGAGAACGGATTTGAAGCTTGTTCAAATTTATTTCCTTTTTTGCGAGTGGAAAGCTCTTTTCGAATTGAGTAGAGAAGATCTTCGTCAAAATCTTTACTCGCTGCCCACTGTAAGTATTCTACGGGAATTTCCTCAAATCTTCTACCTTTGTGTTTGCCTAACGGCATTGCTTTTAAACGAATGGGCTTTTCTAGGCGGGTTAAGATCTCTTCGGTTGTTTTGAAGTTTTTAGTGAGGTGTTTAAATACTTCAATGTTGACCACCACATCGTTCATCGCGCGGTGGGCGCCCTCTGCAGCAATATTGAAATGTTGTCTGAGTTTTTCCAAAGAATTAATGGGGCTTTCGCCGTACAGCCTGGCAAGTCTAAGAGTGTCTATAAAACGCATGGATTTTTTTGGAAAAGGTAGAGAGTGTCTTTTTGCGGCATTGGCAAGAAGAGCGATATCAAAGGTAATGCCGTGACCTATGATTATATAATGGCCCAAAAATTCAACTAGAGAGGGGAGAATTTCAACAATTTTTGGCTGATCTTTTACCATCTCTTGGGAGATATTATGGATCTTTTGAGAAGATTCAGGGATCTCACATTCAGGATTGATCAGGCTCTCGTAAGTATTTAGGATTTTGTCAAAAGTAAAAGTTACTGCTGCAACTTCTATGATTTTGTCATTTTCAGAATCAAGGCCTGTACTCTCACAGTCTAAACAGACAAAAATCTCATCTTTTAAATTTCCCATTTTATGCGCCTTGATTGCTGATCAATATGATCCAAAGTTAAAGAGATAGTACCTTTAGGAAGAAGGGAAGAGATGCGCTCTGGCCACTCGATCACGGTAAGGCCATTGCTTAAGTATTCATCAAACCCTTTTTCTAAAAACTCCTCGCTGTTTTTTAGCCTGTAAAGATCAAAGTGATAAACAGGTGTTTTTTTTGTTTCGTAGATATGAAGATAAATGAAGGTTGGGCTATGGACATCATCTGATTTTCCTCCCAATCCAACAATTAAACCTTTCACCCAAGTTGTTTTACCTGCACCTAAAGGACCATAGAGAGCGATGGTAGATGGGAAAGTCTTTAGGCAATCAGAAAACTCTCTGCCTAACTGCTCTGTCACAGATTCATCAGAGGAAATTATCCCAGCCATTTTTTTAGATAGGGGCCAAATTCGGGATGTTCTGAAAGACCATCTACAAACTGGCCGATTTTTTCTTCTGTTAAGTGCTTTTGAATAAAGGCAAGGAAATGCTCTTCGATCTGAAAGCGGTTTTGGTTCTGCACTTCAAAAAGAGAGAGGTATTTGACGTGGTTTTTTTTGAAGTCTTCTACCACTGCGCCTTTAGTATTAAATAATTTACCGGTAACCGCAGAAGAGTAGACCACTTTTTTGATCGGGTCTTTTCTTTTTTTAATATAATTTTTGATTACTTCAGGATCTTCCGAAATGTAAAAACGCTTAGCCCTTAGGCCTCCCACTCTTTCAGTATTTTCAGGGCATGTGGCAACCCAGTCATAGATCGCATCTTGAGGATTTGGGCAGGTATTGTCCCCGAATACTTTTCCTGTAAATGGACAGATATAGATTTTTTTAGTCTGTTCGTTGACGCTTTGTCCTCCGAATTGGATGTGGATCTCGGTCTCACGCCAGAGCTTGTTCTCTTTTTCCAGTTTTTCAATTAGCTCATCCAAGCTCTGAAAGATCATCTTGTCTTTGGGGAATAGAACAGGCTTGAGCTTATATTTTTTTTCGATGAAGAAAAGATAGATGCTAGTAAGGTCTGCCCCTTTATTCTTTTTTAAAAATTCCAGCATCGACTGTTTTACATCTTGATGAATTTGAGACGCCATGGGACTCCTGAACAATAATATTGTTAAAGAGTATGCCGTGTATAGGGAAAAAACTCCAAATAGATTTTTTGCCTTGTCTCGTTCAGCTCTGAAGGGCCGAACAATAATCAAATTTTTACTTCTTTTTTATGGATCTTGCTTTTGAACGGAAAAAATGCTATCCTTTCAACTTTTTAAGAAAAATATACATAGTAAAGGTTTTCATGAACGTAGAGCTTTTGGATGACGTAGTTGTACGGGGTTATAAAGAGCTAGCAAATTCTCTTAAAAACCTATCAAAGGGGTCCGACCTTCAATTTGAACAAGTGGCTGTCAATGGCTATGAGTTTGTGGTGAAAGTCACCAATAAAAAGGTGAATTTGAAGGCCTTCATTGCCATACATAGCACCACTTTAGGGCCTGCTCTAGGCGGGATCCGTATCTATCCTTATGCTACCCAGGAAGCGGCCCTTGAAGATGTCCTTCGTCTTGCCAAAGGAATGACCTATAAAGCTGCTGTCGCCGAAGTTGGTTTAGGAGGAGGCAAAAGCGTCATCATAGCCGATCCTAAAAAAGACAAAACTGAAAAACTGCTTCTTGCGTTCGGCGAAGCGGTAGATCTATTAAAAGGAAGATACATCTGCGCGGAAGATGTGGGATGTACCCTAGATGATGTAAAGATCATTCGCAAAGCTACCAAATATGTGACGGGGCTTCCCCATAAAAAAAGTAGCGGCGATCCTGGCATCTATACAGCATGGGGCACCTATCGCTCGATCCAAGCCGTTTTAAAGAAGCTTTATAATAATCCTTCTGTTGAAGGAAGAACGATTGCTGTGCAGGGCTTAGGAAACGTAGGTTCTCATTTGATAGAGACCCTTTTTTGGGCCGGGGCAAATTTGATTGTTTCCGACGTAGACGAGCAAAAAGTACAAGCCGCTATTAAAAAATATGGCGCAAGAACAGTTGCTCCTGAGCGCATTTATTCTGTTGAATGCGATGTCTTCTCTCCTTGCGCAATGGGCGCGATCATCAATGATCAGACCATTCCTTTTCTTCGCTGCAAAGGAGTAGCAGGTTCTGCTAACAACCAACTTCTCCGAGATGAGCATGCAGCTCAACTGCAGATGCGCGATATTCTATATGCGCCTGACTATGTAGCAAATCCTGGAGGACTCTTGAACGTTGCATCAGAACTGGAAGAAGCAGGCTACGATCCAAAACTTCCAAGAGACAAAGTGCATCAGATCTATGATCATCTCTTAGGCATCTTTGAAATAGCGGATAAAAACCATATCTCTACCCATCTAGCAGCAAATGCGCTTGCGGAATACAGAATCAAATATGGCATAGGAAAAAGAATTAAGCCTCCTGTATTCCATCACAGCGTGGATTAAAGAATTAACCCGCCTGCTTTCGTGAGAATTGGAATTAATTTCTTTCTCTGTATACTCTGTATGCACTAGCGGACGGCATTAGTAAAGATATGAAACCTTTAATCTCGATTTTACAAGATACAGTATCATCTGCCATCGCAAAGGCCTTTGGAAAAGAAACTGATGTCGTTGCTGAGATTATCTCTTGTTCTCAAGAGAATTTTGGCCACTATCAATGCAATAACCCCTTAAAACTTGCCAAGACTCTTAAGAAATCTCCCCGAGAAGTTGCGGAAGCGATCTCTCGCTATATTCCGTTAGAGACGGATAAGGCAAAGCCCTTTCTGCTTAAGAAAGAGATTGCAGGTCCCGGTTTCATCAATCTCACCTTTGCTCCGGAATATCTTTCGGAAGAGCTGCAAAAGGTCCTTGTTGAAAAACGCTTAGGAGTTCCACTACCAGCTCAGCCAAAAAGAACTATCGTTGAATTCTCTTCTCCAAATATCGCTAAAGAGCTTCACGTTGGCCATCTAAGGTCAACAATCATTGGAGAATGTTTAGCCAGGATCTTTGAATTTTTAGGACATGATGTTCTAAGGCTCAATCATATTGGTGACTGGGGAACGCAATTTGGCATGTTGATCACCTACATGAAGGAGTATCAACCGGATGCTCTATATTCAGATACGCAGGCCGATCTCTCTTCCTTAATGCACTGGTACCGCGAATCGAAGAAAAAGTTTGATCAGGATGAAGCCTTCAAAAAAAGAGCTCATCAAGAAGTGATAAGATTACAAGCAAGAGAGGAAGAGACCCTTCATGCTTGGGAAAGGATCTGCGCAATCTCCCGCCTTGCATTTCAGGAGATCTACGATCTTTTAGATGTCACTATTATAGAAAGGGGAGAATCTTTTTATAACCCTTTCTTAAAGGACCTCATTCAGGACCTTGAAAAAAAGAAGCTCATCACTATTTCTGATGGGGCAAAATGCATCTTTTTAGAAGGTTTTGTAAATAGAGAAGGTGAACCTCTTCCTCTGATGGTCCAAAAATCTGACGGCGGATTTAATTACGACACCCCCGACCTAGCAGCAGTACGCCACCGAATTCTCGTTGAAAAAGCAGAGCGCATCATCGTTGTCACAGATCTTGGACAAAGCCTTCACTTCCAGATGGTCTTCAAGGCTGCAGAAATGGCCGGCTACTATGATCCGCAAAAAGTAGAGCTGAACCATGTTGGCTTTGGCCTCGTACTTGGACCGGATGGAAAGAAATTCAAAACAAGATCAGGTGAGACTGAAAAATTGGTCGATCTTCTTCATGAAGCAGTCATCCAAGCCCGCGCGATCATTCAAGAAAAGATCCCTGATATTAATGAAACTGACCGAGAGTATCTCGCCAAAAATATTGGAATAGCAGCAGTAAAATATGCAGACCTTTCTTCCAGCAGACAAAAAGACTATGTTTTTAGCTATGAAAGAATGCTTAAGTTCGAAGGCAACACCGCAGTATTCCTACTCTACTCTTATGTCCGTATTATGGGGATCAAACGAAAAGTGAACGCCAATATCGATGCAGTAGTCCAGCATAATAAAATTGATCTTCGCCATCCCTCCGAGATCTCGCTTGGCTTCCATCTGCTTCGTTTCCATGAGATATTGGAAGCTGTAGCAAAGGATCTCTATCCTAACCGTCTTACAGACTATCTTTATGAACTTGCTTCTAAGTTCAATGCCTTTTTCCGCGATTGCAGGGTAGAAGGCTCTCCTGAAGAGAAAAGCCGACTTCTTCTTTGTGAAGCAGCTGGGCGTATCCTCAAACAGGGGCTCTATCTTTTAGGGATTCAAACTGTAGAAAGAATGTAGAAGTATACCGAAAAAACTTTAAGCATCGGTTTTTGGCTGCGCTGTCATCCGGGAATTTTAATCCGCTTGCATCGCTCAACTATTTAAGTTGAGCTGCTTCAGCGCCGCTTCGCTGATTCAACATCCCGGCGCCAGCATTGCCAAAATTCCAATTCTTGAAGTTATTTAGGTATAAAAAAAAGCGCCTTTTTCAACGCGCCCTCATAATACGAGTAATGAGTAACTTGTTAATTACCTACAAGTATATCAATTTATTCCTATTTAAATCAAGTAAAATTTTTACTACTGAGCTTTAAGGACTTACGATCAAAGTCTTGCCCTTCTCGCCTGGAATCTCTTTTACATAGCGGGGGACCAGGTAGCCGGAGATGGAGGCTTGAATTTCCTTCATTAGCTTAAGTCCCTCAGCTCTAGGTACTTCAAAATGAGCTGCTCCTTGTACAGGGTCTAGGTCATGAATGTAGTAGGGAAGGATCCCATGGTCACCTAATAGTAGGAATAGCTCCTTTAGAGTCTCTACATTGTCATTTACTCCCTTAAGCAGCACTGATTGGGTAATTACGGGCACATTGATCCTAATGAGGCTCTGAAGGGCCTTTAATACCTCCCTGTCCAATTCCCTTGGATGGTTTATGCTAGGAGCGAAAAAGATCTGCTTTTTTTGCGAGGAAAGAAGCTTAAGGAATGAATCATCGATCCTTTCAGGTATGCCGATGGGAAAGCGGGTATGAAAGCGTATCCTTTTGATATGCTCCATTTCTCCTAATCGTACTAAAAGATCTCCTAAAACAGCATCATCCAAAGAGAGGGGGTCACCACCGCTTAGGATGACTTCTCTAAGAGTGGTATCCTTTTTAATCAGTTCCAGCTCATTGTCAAATCCTGGAGTTGTCTCGTAAGGAAAGTTTTGCCTGAAGCAAAACCTACAATGCATTCCACAGGCAGAGGATGTGAGAAGAAGGGCTCTACCTTGGTATTTTTGTAAGAGCTTTTTTTCCTTTTGAAAGCTCTTATCAGAGACAGGGTCTACAAGGAAACCAGGGGTTTTGATCTTTTCTTTTTGCAAAGGGACAAACTGTTTGAATAGGGGATCATCCAAACTATTTTTGGCCATTTTCTCAGCAAGTCTTCTTGGGAGGTTTAATGCAAATGAAGGAGCATCCAGTAGATGGGATTTGTTCTCCGCATCAAGTTCTAAAAACTCGGCTAGATCTTTAACATGAATAAAATTTTTCCTTTGGATTTCTCTCCAAAGGGTAGGATTTTTTTTCTGCATAGGAGAAAAGTGTATAGAGAAAAAGAGCTAAAGTAAAGATAGGTTTTATCTTATCGCTGCCCATCTTCTTCTGTAATAAGTATAGGCGCCAACTACTGCAGCAGTTGTGATAGTAGCTTGCATTCCAAAAATAGCAGATAAAGCAAGAGCCGCTATTTTGGTTGAGTTCAGATCCAAAACAAACAGTAAGACATCTGAACATCTAGTTTTCGGTGAGTTCACTGGCACATGCTGCTGCTTTGCAATAGGTTCAGAGCTCGGCGATGGTTCAAATTGCCATGGTTGAGTAGGAATAGGAGGTCCATTATAAGAAAAGCCCGGACGATTTGTAAGATGCTGTAAAGAGGCAATGTCCCGGAAGTTTGTGGAATAACGGATGTCTAGCATATGAAGATTTCTAAGATGCTGCAAAGAAGCAATATTATGGATGTTTGTGCAATAACTGAGGTTTAGAGTCAGCAGGTTTGTAAGATGCTGCAGAGGGGTAATGTCCAGACGGTTTCTGAAATAGCTTAGATTTAGAGTCAGGAGGTTTGTAAGATGCTGCAGGGGGGTAATGTCCTGGATGTTTCTGCAACCAATAAGGATTAGAGTGTTCAGATTTATAAGATGTTGCAGAGGGGTAATGTCCTGGATGTTTCTGCAATCTCTTAGGTCTAGCGTCTGCAGGTTTATAAGACGCTGTAAAGGGGCGAGGTCTTGGATGTTTTCGCAATCGAGAAATAATATTTGCAAGTTTATAAGATGCTGCAGAGGGGTAATGTCATGGATGTTTCCGCTATTGCTGAGGTCTAGCATCTGCAGCTTTTTAAGAAGCTGCAGAGGAGTAATGTCCTGGATGTTTCTGCAATAACTGAGGTTTAGCATCTGCAGCTTTTTAAGATGCTGCAGGGCGGTAATATCTTGAATGTTTTCACAAAAGAGGAGGTTTAGCTGCTGCAGCTTTTTAAGATGCTGCAGAGGGGTAATGTCTTGGATGTTTTCGCAATTACTGAGGTCTAGCATCTGCAGCTTTTTAAGATGCTGCAGAGGAGTAATGTCCTGGATGTTTCTGCAATAACTGAGGTTTAGCTGCTGCAGCTTCGTGAGCTTTTTGAGCATGCTAATATCTCTGATATTTTTGCAACCCGAAAGATTAAGGCTTATAAGGTTAGGGTATGCTTGAACAATATCTTCTAATTCCTTTTCGGTGATATCTGAATTAGAGAAATCTAAGTGTGTTGTTTGATACATGCGTTGGCTTGTCTGAAGTAGCTTGCCATTATTAAATCTTGCAGATTGTCTTATTGCTTTTATGGTTGTCATTGGACGATAAAGATGGATGTTTCTTTGGATATCTTTATGAATTGTTGGAGTTAGAATACCGGTACCCTTATGAGTCCTAAAATAAGCTCCGACATCTTGGGGATTTAGAAACGGAAGAACATTTGTTTGGAAGATGTCTTTCAGACCCTTTTCTAATCTTTCAAATATTGATTGTCCAACGGGGACTATCTGGCTCATACTGCAGTCCATCTTCTTCTGTAATAAGTATAGGCGCCCACTGCAGCAAGAGCAGTAAAACCACCAACCGCTCCGCGGAAAATTGTAGCTAAGACAATTGCCATGATTTTGATTTCAGTCTGGTCCAATACAAAATGGATAACGTCGGTGAAATGAGTTTGCTTTGCGGGTAACCTGGCAAGAACCCTGATAGGACGTGGATGTTTTGAAGCTTTTTTAGCTGGTGGAGTCTGTATTGCGGCTGACTCAGCAATGGGCTTGCTTGCAAGAGGTGAAGGTGCTGAAGCTTTTTTAGCTGGTTGCTGCTTAAAAATTCTAGGTCCAGAATACTCAAAGCTCTGACGTTGAATAAGGTGCAGTATCGGGGTAATGTCTTGGAGGTTGGTGCTCCTGAGGTCTAACGTGTGAAGATGGGTAAGGAGGCTCAGGTGGGAAATGTCTTGAATTTTGGTGCGAGCGAGGTCTAACGTGTGCAGTTGGGCAAGGGGCCTCAGGTGGGAAATGTCTTGGATGTTGGTGTCAGAGAGGTCTAACGTGTGCAGCTGGGCAAGGGGGCTTAAGTGGGAAATGTCTTGGATGTTGGTGTTAGAGAGGTCTAACGTGCGAAGCTGGGTAAGGAACGTCAGATGGGAAAAGTCTTGGATGTGCTTGTTTTGTGAGAGGTTTAACGTGTGAAGCTGAGTAAGGGGGCTCAGGTGGGAAATGTCTTGGATGTCGGTGTGAGAGAGGTTTAATGTGTGCAGCTGGGCAAGGGGCCTTAAGTGGGAAATGTCTTGAATGTTGGTGTATGAGAGGTTTAACGTGCGCAGCTCGGCAAGGGGGCTCAAATGGGAATAGTCTTGGATGTTGGTGTTTGCGAGGTTTAAGGTCTGCAGCTTCGTAAGTGGCCTCAGGTGGGAAATGTCTTGGATGTTGTTGGCAGAGAGGTTTAATGTGCGCAGCTTGGTAAGGGGCCTCAGGTGTGAAAGGTCTTGGATGTCGTTGCGAGAAAGGTCTAACGTGTGCAGCTGGGTAAGACCTGAGAGCATGGCAATATTTCTAATATTTTCGCAACCGGATAGGTTTAAACTTCTAAGATGGGGATAAGTACGAACAATTTCTTCTAGTCTTTCTTCCGTGATATCTGAATAAGAAAAATCTAAATGATTGATATTTTTATTGATTGTGAGGAGTAGAGGAAGATTCTGCGCTTCAAGTCGTGT
>DATIJO010000039.1:0-7614 GCA_035478555.1 Chlamydiales bacterium | reverse complement strand
GTTAGCGCAGGCAATATAGCTCCCACACTGCCCGCCGCAATTGGATTTGTCACTAATGAGGCTGGTGGATGGAAGGTAGGGAATATTTCGACGTTACCGGTTACGTTGAGGCCAGTGAAACTCCAGAGAATGTTGTTACTAGTGACAATAACGGGTAACCCATTTGTAGTCCCTGAAGCAGCAATAATAAATAAAGGTTGACCATCCGTTAAGCTTGTTACTCCACTTGCATCCACATTAACCGTAATGGAAGATCCAGAGATCGAGTCAGCAAAACCTGTAGCGTCGATGTTACCGAAAACTGTATCAGAAATGACTCTAGTATTAAGAACTAGACCTGAAGGAAGGTTCAAAGCGCCTGTGTTAGTCAAAGTATTCTGCCCAAGACTAAAATTTTGAGCTCCTGTGGCGCCCTGGATAGTGGCATCTCCATTGAGAGTGATCTGTAATATTGCAGGGTTTCCAACAGCACCTTGATATACGCTAGCAGTGTTAAGCACTAGTGTTCCTATAGCGGCGCCTCCATCTGTTGTTAGAGCTCCTACAAATGTGACACCTGGCTCAATGATAAAGGTTCCGCCGGGGGCTGGAGCCGTAAAGTTCATTGCTTGATCAGTCTGTGGGGGGGCTGTCACGGTAGTGCCATTCCCAATATTGGCTGCTTCGGCTTTGGGAATTGTCATTATTGTGAATGACAGAAAACTGATTAGACAAAGTAGACTTAAATGTATCTTTTTCATTGATGCCACCAAGAGTTCCCGGACTGATGCCCTTTTTACTCATAAATTATTGTAAGTCTCCATTTGTATCAATACTTTACTAAAAATTCTTTTTGACAATGCTAATGAGCAGATCTTTTAGGGAGGATGTCAGATCAAGGTCGCAAACTAGCCCTTCATGCCCCATGGAACAGTTTGGCTTTTAATAAGTCCAGAAGTCCTCCAGACAATACCTGAGTCTGATAAAATTTGATGATTGCATTAAATCCAATAATTCGGTACAACAAATTGTTGTAACAAAACAACAAAATGTTGTGATTTTTCATGAATTCTCTAATCAAAATATTCGCTAATCAAACCCTGGTAGAAACTCTAAATTTATTTTTATTAAACCCCGACGAAGAGTTTTACCAATTTGATATCTCTAAAAGGATAAAAAAAGCCTTGATGCAGGTGCAAAGAGTATTGAAAACATTGCAGGAAGTTGGCCTGATTTCTTCTATCAAACATGGTAGAATGGTGTATTATAGAGCAGTCCGTACTCATCCTGCCTTCGAAGATCTAAAACATCTATTCTTAAAAACAATTTCCTTAGGTGAAACCGTAAGGCTAGCATTGCAGCCATTTCATGATTCTATCTATCTTACCTTCATTTTTGGTTCCGTGGCTAAGGATACAGAATCATTAGAAAGTGATATTGATTTATTTATTATTTCAGATATAAGTTTACGCGAACTTTCCCAAGTGCTCACTCCCCTATCACATGCGCTGAAAAGAGAGTTGAATCCGATCATTTATAAAAGGGAAGATTTTAAAAAAAAGCTCTTAGCAAGGGATCATTTTTTAACAAGAATCATCAAGGAACCGAAACTTTGGATCATCGGCAATGAAGACAACCTTAAACAACTGGTTAAAAGAGGAAAAACTTAAACCACATAAAAGTTCTAAGGAAGAAATCAACCAGCTTTTTAAAATTGTTGAAAGGGATCTTAAAGATGCAAATGTACCTGATCTCTCGTCCGATCGCAAATTCATTACTGCGTATAATGCAGCCCTACAGCTCACCACAATCGTATTAAGAATACACGGCTTTAGGACAAACCCAAATAAAGCAGGCCATCATCGTATTTCCATCGATGCCTTACCTGAAATTCTAGGAAAGGACTTTCAAAATATAACTGATTACTTACATGCTTGTCGGATTAAGCGAAATATTTCTGATTATACTAATTCGGGAGAAATTTCTGATGCTGATGCTTTAGAAATTATCAAAGAAACCCATTCTCTGAAGATTGCAATAGTCAAATGGATTAAAAAGAATTTTCCTCTATTTTCTCCCAAAGATTGAACTCTCTGAAATTGCTATACTAAAGAAAAATGAAACAAAAATTTTATGACGGACCAATACAGATTATCAACTTTTGATCGTTCAATGCAAAATTCCGCAAGAAGAGAACAATTCGATGAGAAATACAGAGGATTTGTTTTTGTTGAAGTTCTTATTTCTTTATTAGAAAAGTCTAAATTCTCTGTCCGCGAACTCGCCAAAAATGCACAACTATCACCCACTGTGATTCAAGATATAAAATCTGGCAAAAAAGATAGTATTTCCTTTTCGACTTTCCGTTCTATTCTACAAGCACTTGGCCAATCGATAAATAAATAAGATTAGATGGATTTCTTTCTGGCGGGCGATTCTCGTCCCGTCCGAAAGGCGGTTCGTGGCCGTGCATGGCCACTCACTTCTTCCCGGTTCGCTACTCGCTCACCTGCTCCGCACTACCCAGTTCACTAACGTTCACCTGTTCCGCACTACGAAAGTCCACCGGACTTTCTTCGTGATTCCACAGCCACTGGATCTTCTTCGTGATTCCGCAGCCATACGCAACATCCTCAAAGAAGTTACTCAAGTCACATTTTTTTGGAAAAATTTGAGATAAGATGGATTTCTTTCTGGCGGGCGATTCTCGTCCCGTCCCGAAAGCCGGTTCGTGGCCGTATATGGCCACTCACTTCAAATCCACACGCATCATCCTCAGGAAGATGCTAAGTCTCAATTTTGAGACAAAATTGAGACTTGATGGATTTGAACCATCGACCCTCTCCTTAAAAGGGAGATGCTCTACCACTGAGCTAAAGTCTCATAAAGTGACCCCAAGGGGATTCGAACCCCTGTTATTGGAATGAAAATCCAGTGTCCTAGACCTGGCTAGACGATGGGGCCATAGTTTTCTATAGCACTAATTGTGAAGTATTTTAACCCCTAGAGGACATTCTAGACAAGTTAAATTGATAGGATCTCCTTTTCCTTTTCAGCACATAGAGTATCGATGTCTTTGCAGAATTTGTCAGTTAAGTCTTGGATGCTCTTTTCCAGTTTTTTCATGGCATCTTCAGGGATGATGCCGTCTGCTTTTTGTTTTTTTACCGTTTCGTTGTTCTTGCGGCGGACTTCTCGGATAGCAACTTTTGCCTCTTCGCTCTTCTTTTTGCAGATTTTTACGATATCTTTTCGTAGGGATTCATCCATAGGAGGGATATTGATACGGATGATATGGCCGTCAACGATGGCTCTTACACCTAAGTTAGCGGCTTCGATGCCTTTTGCTATTGCGTTGGTAGTCGATGGATCGAAGGGGGTTACGAGGAGCTGGCGGGCTTCAGGAGCGGTAACGTTGGC
Source organism: Chlamydiales bacterium (assembly GCA_035478555.1). Lineage (GTDB taxonomy): Bacteria > Chlamydiota > Chlamydiia > Chlamydiales > SM23-39 > DATIJO01. The sequence continues at coordinate 4,215 of DATIJO010000039.1, read as the reverse complement.
AAGCTCTTTTAGGCGCATTTGGGTGCCGTAGGCTTCTACATGTACGCCGTCTAACATGCCAGGATTAGCACGTGATGAACGGAGATTTTTTAACTCTTGTTTGAAATGGTCCAAAGCTTGCTGCATGCCTTGTTTTGTTTGGTTCTCAATGCTCATATGTATCTCCTTTATTCTCCCGTAACTAATGTCCCTACACTTTCTCTTAGCGCAGCTCTTCTTAGCGAATCTTTCATGGAAAAATTAAAGACGCAGATCGGAATCCTGTTTGCCTTGCATAGGGCAATCGCAGAAAGGTCCATGAAACCAAGGTCCTGCGCAAGGACCTCTGAATAGGTAATTTTCTGATATTTTACAGCGTCCGCGTATTTCTTGGGATCTTTATCATAAACCCCATCGACCTTGGTGACTTTAAAAAGAGCATCGGCATGAATTTCCGCGGCGCGAAGGGAGGCAGCAGTATCTGTTGTAAAGTAAGGATTTGAAGTGCCCCCGACAAAGATTGAGATAATATTTTGTTCTAGCGATTTCATGACCTCTCGCCAAGTGTAGGGAGCTACCACTTTACCGCACTCGATTGCGCTAAAGACTTTAGCGGGTGCATTCATTTTTTCTAGAGCTTGCTGCAAGATAATGCCGTTCATGATGGTAGCAAGCATCCCTACCTGGTCCGCGGGGGTGCGATCTAAACCTAAGCCTTGGATTTCAGAACCGCGAAATAGATTGCCTCCACCAATAACGATGCCCATTTGGATCTGTAGCTCATGGAGGCTTTTGATTTGCTCTGCAAGGGAGAAAAGCGCTGTTTGTTCTATGCCAAAAGGCTTATCCCCTTGCAACGATTCGCCGGATACTTTGATGAGAATTCTTTTATAAGCCGGCATAATAATTAATGGTTACTGACCTACTCTCCAGCGCCAGAATCTGCGGATGGAAAGCGCTTTTTTAGTATCTTTTGCTCTTTGATCTAGATACTGGCCCACAGTAACGTCGGGATTCTTAACGAATTTTTGGCAGGTAAGGCAAAATTGGTCGCAATAGGCCTTGATTTTTCCAATTACAATTTTTTCTACCACATTTTCAGGTTTACCCTTGATCTGAGCTCTAGCGATCTCTTCTTCCCTAGCTTTTACTGACTCTGGAAGGTCTTCAGGATTTACATACTCAGGGTTGTCAGCAGCCACGTGCATTGCAATTTCTTTTGCAATCTCTTCTTCGCCTTTTCCTTTGATTTCAACAATCGTCACCAATTTTCCTTTCATGTGGGAATAAACACCCAATGAACAGTTTGGATCTTTAGGAATGACTTCCAAACGGCGTATTTGGATATTTTCACCTAGCGCCTGAATGACCAAATTGCGGTATTGATCGATGGTAATTTTTTTATCTTTACTATAGATCTGGTCGATGAAGACTTGTAAAGAGGCGGGCTTTGTTTTAGCCGCTTGCTCGCAAATGTCCTGTAAAAAGGTACGGAAGCGCTCATTTTGAGCCACAAAGTCGGTCTCTGTATTAGCTTCGATAAGGACGAGCACTTCGGGAGTTTCAGCAAATCCGATCATCCCTTCTTTTGTCTCCCTTCCTTCTTTCTTTAAAGCAGAGGTCATCCCCGCTTTACGAAGATAGTCGACCGCTTTTTGCTTATCGCCATTGGATTCAACTAAAGCTTCTTTACATTTGCTCATACTGACCCCGGTCATTTCACGGAGTTCTTTGATCATTTCAGGGGTGACTGTTTTCATTATTCTTTGTCCTTTCCTTCAGTATCAGAGAATTTCTTCTTCAGCATATCTTCAGCGCCTTCTTCCGCTTCAAACTCTTCTTCTACTGCATCTTCAGCCGCTTCTTCTTTGATGATAGCGATGTTCATCTCTGCCTTTTTATCAATGATGGCGTTAGAAAGGGCAGCTAAAATGAGCTTGATACTCTTTAAAGCGTCATCGTTGCAAGCAATGATGTAATCGATAGGATCCGGATCACAGTTGGTGTCCACTAAGGCCATTACAGGAATACCTAAAGTATTTGCTTCTGCAACCGCAATATGCTCGCGATAAGGATCAACGACGATAAGTAGGCCTGGCGGTTTTCTCATTCCGCGTATACCGGCTAAGTTACGGTCCAGTTTGATGCGCTCTTTATTCAACTTAGAGATCTCTTTTTTCTTTAGCCCTTCGCCGCCGCTAGTGATGCGTTTTTCGATTCGTTCCAAAGTTTTGACCGATTGTCTGATAGTGGTGAGGTTGGTGAGCATGCCACCCAGCCAGCGCTCTGATACATAGAATTCTCCACAGGCTTCCGCAAGTTCTTTCAGAACTACCTTTGCTTGTTTTTTTGTGCCTACAAAAAGGATGGATTTTCGTTGTGCGATCACATCCGTGACAACTTTAACAGCATTTCTGATCTGCTGCAGTGTTTTTGCAAGGTCAATGATATAAATCCCATTTCGCTCTTCAAAGATGAATCGCTTCATTTTAGGATTCCAGCGGCGCTTTTGATGTCCAAAATGAGCGCCTGATTCCAGTAGTTCCTTAATCGTTACTTGTATGTCTTCTTTTTCTGCGGTTGCCAATGTTTCCCCTATGATTTTAAAGTTCAATTGAAGCGCCTGATCAGAATCGAACTGACACTCGTAGCTTGGAAGGCTACTGTTCTACCATTGAACTACAGGCGCATCTAAATAATGTTTTTTTAAAAAAATGCTATTCCATTTTTATCGAAAAATTTGATTTTTTCCAAGGAAAATCGTGAAGATCCATCCCTGCGGGATGGGGCACGGGCTGCGGAATCATGAAGAAGGTCCAGTGGACCTTCGAAATGCGGAGCAGGTGAGCGAGTAGCGAACCGGGTAAATATAGGAACTTCTAACATTTTCAATAATCGAATAGAATAAAAAACTATGCAGCCCCTAAAGGGAATAAACAGTGATCGCAGAAAAAACGAATAAGACCCTCCGCTTCCTTCTCCTTGCGCTTCTATTAATTCTTTTTAGGATCTGGCACCTTTGCTTCATTCAAAGAGAAGAGCATCAGGAGCTAGCACTGAAACCTAAGAAAAAAGTAGTAGTAGAGCCGGCAGAAAGGGGTACCATTTATGATCGCAACCAGATCGGCCTGGCTTTAAACCGCGTCAGGTATCAGGCGGCTGTCTATTTTGGTCAAATCGCACAAATCCCTAGCGTAAAGTGGGAAAGGGATGATAGCGGTAGAAGAGTCAAGACCTATCCACGTAAAGAATATATTCGAAATTTAGGAAATCTTTTAGGCGAGGAGCTTTCTCTTGATCCTGACAGGATCGTAGACCTGATCTACGCCAAGGCTGCCCTGCTTCCCTCTACCCCCTTTCTTGTAAAAGAGCATTTGAGTGAAAAAGAATATTTTCGCCTTCGGATGCTGGAAAGGGATTGGACAGGACTCCATGCACAAATTGTCTATGAAAGGTTCTATCCTCTTGGGAAAACGGCCTGCGATGTACTGGGATTTATGGGTGCAATCGGGCAGGAAGAATATTTATCCATCGCAAATGAAATAGAAAGCTTAAAAGATTTTCTTAACGGCTCATCGGATGCTCCTGAGGGGATTGAATCGGAAGGGGCAGCCTTGCAAAAACTAAAAACACTTCAGGAAAAGGCTTACACAGTCAATGACCGTATGGGAAAAACAGGAATTGAAAAGAGCTTTGAAAAAGAGCTTCGCGGCTACTGGGGGTTGAATGTTTACGAAGCAGACCGAAAAGGAAATTTTCTGAAAGAGCTGCAAGGATCAAGGATAAAAATCCCCGGCAAAAAGATCACTCTTAGCCTCTCTGCTGAGATGCAAGAGTTTGCTGAAGCGCTTCTTGCCGAAGAAGAAAAGGAAAGGGACAAACGCGCATCTGAAACCGGCCAGAAAGTTCCCTGGATCAAGGGCGGCGCTATTGTCGTTTTGGACCCAAATACTTCCGAAGTTCTTACCATTGCCTCATACCCTCGATTTGATCCCAACGATTATACTTTGGAAATAAGTGATAAAACTTCTTCCATTAATAGATGGCTTGAAACAGAAGAGTACATCGCCCGTCTTTGGGATGGTAAAGAGCCTTTGAAGAAAGAGATCTATTCATTTTCCAAAAAAGAGTTCTATGACAACGCTGTTCCCATCTCCTGGGAGTCCTATTTGGACTTTATTCTTCCTAAAGAGGGCGGAGTGAAAGCTGAGCTGGAAAAAGTAGCTACTGTGCAAA
>DATIJO010000038.1:0-3060 GCA_035478555.1 Chlamydiales bacterium | reverse complement strand
CAGAAGCTGCTCCAGCTGCTGCTGCTGGCGAGATGGATTTCGAATCGCTTGCATCAGGAACCTAATTAGCTTCTAAATAGAGGCAAATAAATAAGGCTGTGTCCGGATACCCGGACACAGCCTTTTTTTATAGATCTTTAGAGAGTTTTACGAGGACATCCCTTAATACTTCCAGAGGCTTTTGGTCAGCATTAAAGACCTCGATCTTACTTTTAGGATAGTGGTCTAGCACATGTTCGGTCTCTTTTTTATAGACCTCCATCCTTGTCCTTAGAACTTCTGCATCCTTATCGTCCATCCGCTTTTCAATCATAGCCCGCCTTTGCAGCCTTTTAATCAGGACTTCCGTATTACGCACCTCTAAAACTATAATTTTTACTATATCGATATAGGGGTCTAGAAGCTCAGTTTGTTTGACTGTTCTAGGAATGCCGTCTAAGAGAAGAAGCTGGCTATCCGGAAAGTAGCGATTAGTAGCAATTAAACCCTCTACATAATGATGCCAGATCTGTACCGTAGCCTCATCAGGGAGAAGCAGCCCTTTGCTTGCATAGGAGTGATAAAGCTTGCCTGCAGGGGAGTCTAAAGAAAGGCCTCGGAAGATATCCCCCGAAGAGAGGTGAAAGTGGTTCCCTGCACTACTTAAAAAGTGGCCAAGAGTGCCTTTTCCGGAACCTGGGGGGCCGAAGAGTAAAATAGAGCGATATGGCTCTTTTCTTTGTTGATTAATCTCTATCTTCTTCATTTTTAGCTACTTACTTAAATAACTCATTCTTAGTGGTTAAGATCATTTCTATCTAGCTCTATTTTCACCTTATATAAACGACCCCTTCTAATCAATGAAAAACAATTTAATATCAATTACTTAGGAATAATGTAATTAATTAAAATAAACTATTTAAATAAATATTATTACTATGTTATAATTTAAGCAAATAATTTAAAAAACGAGGATTAATATGTCCGCTCCAATAAAATTCACGGTAGCAGCACTCCCAAGCAGTAATGGGGTCTTAGTCCTACCCAATGCTTTTACTCATGAAGGGGTCACCTATGATCTAGTGATTAAGGCTGAAAATGAGATTGGTCAAGTCGTTAATTTAACCCACTTATCCGAGGCGGAGAAGGCTGCCTATTTTAATGATCGATTTAAACAATTAGGGCATCAATGCTTAGTGAATGCGATGAGAACTGCCCAAGCTAATAGTAAGGACTATTCTGCAAATCTTAAGGACTATTCCATCACTCTCGATACTTCTAAAGGCGCTAAGGATCAAATTAGCATTATAGATAGAACTAAACCTAGGGCTGTTGCAACGGATCCTGGATTAATTCCTTCCATGACAGCTTTAAAAAATAGAGTAGAACAAGCTGTTAATAGAGATCCGACCATACCTCACAAGATAGATGAAGATGATGACGCTACTACAAAACAAAGCTCTTGGCTAACTAGAATGTTCTGCTTTAGCAGATGTTGTAAAAAAAGGCTCCCAGCATTAGAAGCTCCAAAAAGCAAAGATGACACACTTGATATTGGATCGCGTTCAAAAACGGAAGAAGATGACGAACCTACACCTGAATCTCGTACTTCTAGGTGTTGGCGTTATACTAAGTATAGTGTCGCTCTTGTTGTAACGTCTTTAGTTATTGCGGGCTATTTCTAATTACGTTTTTTTTCAGGTTCAAATCCAAGAATTAATTATAGATTTTAATTATGACAAACTCATCATCTCTTCACCTTCCTAATGCAGTGGCTGGCAAGTATGGCCTCTCTATTACCCTATACAATGGGGACCAGAGGATTGATTGCTCTTCAAAGAGTATTCCTGAGGCAATCAAGAGGCCTATTGGCATGCTCGCTGAGGCTTGCTATGACGCATATCTTGCTGCGGAAAAAGCAAGAGCTTCTAATACGGTAGATAATAGTTTTTTTGTAAGTTCTATCATGAAAAAGAGGGGAGATAATGGCCAGGTGGAGCGTGTTACTTCTAAAGGAGAGACCTGTCAGACAGCTTTAAAAGCGATTCAGCTTTCAGCTGAATGGCAAAAAAGGTTCGACGATCAATGGGGTGAAAAGATCCAGACGGTAGACCAAGCCATGGGCTTTATGTTGCAGCTGTTCAACGGACAGAACGTCCAATGGTTAAATGCGCCGCCAATTCAAGCTCCAAAGGTAGATCCAACTGGTGATAAAACTAAGACCGAAAAAACACCTGAAAGTGATAAGCCGGACAAATCCAAACCTGCTCCTAAAAAGAAAGAGGTTGAAAAAGAAGAGGACGAATCTCTTGATTTTTCAGATGCCGATGCCAGCTCTTCTGGGCCTCTAGGTTTTGCTCCAGGCCCAATTCCTGAAGGTGATGATGCAGCTATTCCTTCACAAAGGACCATTTTCTTTCCCGGGGTCGGTAACACTGCATTGGCCGATTTAACTGACGATCAAAGCCGTGCAAAAAGAGGCTGTATTCACTTCATGAAGCAGAAGTTCAAGCTCAGAGGACAGACCTTGCTAGCGAATGACTTAGTTGCGCCTCCTAATCGAGGCAGCTTGAGATACCAAGTACTAAAGCATACCTTTCAATCACTCGTTGAAAAATTGAAGAATAACGACCGCAATTTGAATACCGATGAAAAGACACTCTTGGTTGTCTTACAGGGCTATCACCACCACCTTCTAGAAAATATCAAATATCCTTGGGCTACCGCACTAAAAGAGGCACAAGAGAAATATAATCGTACATTTGATGCAAACAAATCACTCCCACACTTTAAAAAAGCATACGATATAAAAGCAGACGATGATGCAGAAGGCTACTATAAGTTCTTTGTTAAGCAGCATATCTGGACGCGCATGAGATCAAATTTTAATGCTGATCTTCAAGATGGCCCTGCTGTGATTGCTGTGATCTCAGATCCAGCTGATTATCTAGCTCTAATACAAGGCTAATAAAATTTTTAATTCTATAATATTATCTATAATATAATTAAATAATAATACTTAATATTTGTATTATTTTTATTTAATCTTGGTAGTGATAAAATAGTATGGGGACTATTTTA
>DATIJO010000037.1:0-19874 GCA_035478555.1 Chlamydiales bacterium | reverse complement strand
CTACTACACTCGAAATAAAACAGATGCTCAAAGCCAAAAATAGTTTGTTCATGCAAAACTCCATTGCTGAAGTCTATATATTCGATTGAAGATGAGATAATATCAAATATTTTTTTACTACTTGAGTTTTCCCAAAAATGGGATTAACTTAAAAGAACCTGTAATTCAATAACTTACATCAAATTTAACCTAACATATTCTTAATCAAGGTCTTAAAAGGGAAGAGAATAGCTTTGAAATTATCATTGATTTAATGAAAGAATTGGATTATATTATCATTAAATGAAGGAAAGATTCTATGAATGAATCATTAATACTACCCATCTTATTAGGGGAATTCAGAGATAAATTAACCCTTCTCAAAGACTTAGTAGTCAGAGATGTGAAATTTCCAGAAGCTCCCAAGAAAATTAAAGTAGCTATTGGAATGCGCCGTTCCGGTAAAACCTTCTTTCTCTATCAACAGATTCTAAAAATGATAGATGAAGGTGTTAGCCAAACCTCTATTTTATATGTAAATTTTGAGGATGATCGGCTTTTGCCACTGAATGAGCAGAAATTAGCTAAATTAGTCGATTCGTTTTATTCACTTTACCCTGAAAATCACGATAGAAAATGCTATCTATTCTTCGATGAAATTCAAAATGTCAAAAACTGGCCCATCGTTATTAGACGTTTGCATGACAGTAAAAATGTCGAAATTTTCTTAACCGGATCTTCAGCTAAACTGCTTAGCAAAGAAATAGCAACAAGCCTACGGGGCAGATCCCTAGCAATTGAAATTTGGCCTTATAGTTTTATTGAGTTTGTTAGAGCAAAAAAACTTTCAATCGATCGTAGTCTGTTTGACAAAAAAACTCAGGATAAACTCGCTCAAATATTTAATCATTATTTATCCGATGGGGGATTTCCTGAAATTATTTCATACGATCCTGATGTCAAACAACAGACTTTGCAGGAGTATCTTGATGTTGTTATTTATAGAGACATCATTGAACGACATAATATTAAAAATTCAGGTCCAATCAAATATATGATTTTGTCAATGATTCATAATGTCGGCAAACCATTTACGGTGAATAAATTTTACAATGATTTACAAACTCAGGGATATCAAATTGGAAAAGACATTCTTTATGAATATGCAGATCATATAGAAGATGCATATTTGGCCTTTCCAATAGCTATTTATGATAAATCTATTCGAAAAAAACACACAAATCCCAAAAAAATCTACTCCATTGATCCAGGAATGATACGAGCATTAACTTTGGATTATGAAAATGATCTTGGGAGACTTTTTGAAAATATTATCTATTTGGAGTTGAAACGTCTTGGTTGCAAAATAAATTACTATCTTACATCTGATCGCTATAAAATTGATTTTATCGCTCAAACACCTCGGGGACATAAAAAGTTCTTCCAAGTTGTCTGGGATATGCAAGATGCGAATACAATGGAACGAGAGAAAAGAGCCCTTCAAGCAGGGATGAATGAATTAAAAATTGATGGAGAAATCATCACTCTTGATTCCTATCTGCAGGGTGGCATTTTTTTCTCTCAATAAATCAAGAAACATTTTTCAGGTTAGAGCTTCTTATTTCTCTTAATATGTCCAGAAAAATTGGATATACTGAGGAAAATCTACCAATTATCTTATTTTTTACTATCAGGTAATCCAAATGCATCGGATAGAGCCTGTTTCATTGCAGTTCTACCGATAGTTGCGATGGATTCAGTGAGTGGAATGTTTTTGGGACAAACGCGTCTGCAGTTTTGGGCATTGCCGCAGCCTGAAATGCCCTCTTCTTTGAGCATGCTCCGAAGTCTATCGGAGCTTTCCATTTTGCCTGTGGGATGATCATTGAAAAGGCGCACTTGAGAGACAGGAGCCGGCCCCATGAAGGAAGAGTGATCATTTACTTGAGGGCAACTTTCGGAACAGCAGCCGCATGTCATGCAAGTAGATAGAACGTAAAGCACTTCTTGCACTTCGGGGCTAACTTTGGGACCAAAGCCTCGGTCGTAGGTTCCTTCGATTTCAATCCAGCCTTTGATCTTCTTTAAATTATCAAACATGGCTTGACGGTCTATGACCAGATCTTTGACAAGGGGGAATTTGGTAAAAGGAGCAAGAATGATGGTATCTTGTTTAGTTTCTTTTAGGTAATTTTCGATAAGAGCTGTGCATGCTTGTCTTGGTTTTCCATTTACAAGCATCGAGCAAGATCCGCACACCTCTTCAAGACAGCCCTGCTCCCAAGCAACGGGAGTGGATTTTTCCCCTCTTTTGTTGATCGGATTCTTTTGGATCTCCATGAGGGAAGAGATCACATTCGCGCCGTACTTTAATTCCAGCTCAAACTCTTCCCAGTATTGTTTACCTGGAACGCCACGATAGATTTTGAGTGTGTATTTCGTCATATCGGCAAGTGAATGTTAGCTGGTATGTTTTTCAAAGTGGGCTTTACTCTTTTAGCATGCGTATAATCCCGTTTTACCGGGTCAAGGTGGCGCGTGTCAACAGGTTCATAGGTAATGATCGGTTCATCGCTATCGGGATCGTAGGTTGCGATAGTTGTCTTTAGCCAGTTGACATCATCCCTTTGGGGAAATTCAGGTTTATAGTGAGATCCCCTAAATTCATTTCGTAAAAGAGCTCCCTTGGTGATCACCAATGCAAGCTCGATCATGGAGCGGAACTGGTGAGCAAATACGTAGGTTTGATTGACAGATAGTTTAGTGTCATCCAGCTGGATATTCTCGTAGCGCTCACGTATTTCCTTGATCTTGTCCATCGTAATAGCTAGGTCCGCATTATTTCTTTTCACGGTAACGTTTTTGATCAGGGTTTCCGCTAGCTCTTCATGAAGAACATGAACATTCTCGTTTCCTTTGTTACTGAGCAGTTTTCTTTGGATCTTCTCTTCTTCTTGCAGCGCCTCTTGAACATTCGGCTCAGGCTTCTTTTGAGGAAGAGAAGCAAGATATCTTGGGACCTCCACTCCTACGACTAACCCTCCAAAAATACAGGAGAGAAGGGAGTTTGCACCTAACCGATTTGCTCCATGATAGAGATAGTCCGACTCGCCTACATTGAAGCAGCCAGGAAGATTGGTCATATGGCGAAACCTTGTATTTCGGTCAGGGTCGTCTGCCGCAGGAAAGTCTACCCATGCGCCTCCCATCGTATAGTGAACAGCCGGAAAGAGTTTCATGGGGGTTTTTCTAGGATCTGTTCCCATGAATTTTTGATAGATATCAAGCACCGCGTCTAGTTTATGCTGCGCTTCTTTCGGAAGCTGGCTGCAGTCAAGATAGACCTGCATTTTTCCATCAATGCCAAGCCCCTTTTCACAAACTCTCAACACCTCTCTAGAACCAATATCTCTTGGCACAAGATTGCCCAGGGCAGGATACATCTCTTCTAAGAAATACCAAGGTTCGCCGGTTTTTCCGCAGGGACGTAAGGTTCCATCAGGAAATTCAATTGTCTTAGAAGAGTCGCCATAAACCCAAACTCTTCCGCCTTCTCCTCGCACCGATTCGGAAATAAGACGCATTTTATCAAGTCCAGGGATCGCTGTCGGATGGATCTGGATGAATTCGCCATTCGCATACTTCATGCCCTGCATGTAGAGCCTGCCATTGGCAGCTCCTGTGCAAAAGGTGGAATTGGTAGACATTCGAAAGAGAAATCCAAGGCCGCCGCTTGCAACGACCACAGCGTCTGCAAGAAGAGTCTCTAGTTTCAAAGTATTCAGATCATGAAGGACAATCCCTCGTGCTCTTCCTTCATCATCTTGTATTAATCTCAAAAATTCATGGGTTTCAAACTTCTCCACCATGCCTTTTGTCTCATAGCGTCTCACCTGCTCATCCAAGGAATAAAGCAGCTGCTGACCTGTAGATGCCCCGCAAAAAGCAGTGCGATGATAGAGGGTCCCGCCAAATCGTCTAAAATCAATGTCTCCTTCCGGAGTGCGGTTGAAGGGACAGCCCATTCTATCCATCATGCGAAGGATAGCAGGGCCCGCCATGCACATCTCCAAGATAGGGGGTTGGTTGCCCAGAAAATCGCCCCCCTTGATGGTGTCATAGGCGTGTATATAAGGTGAGTCCTCTTCCCCCTTTAAATTGATGGCTACGTTGATCCCCCCTTGCGCGCATACCGAATGGGACCTTCTCACCTTTGTAAGAGAGACAAGCTTGACCTTGCATCCATTTTCTGCAAGCTTCATCGTGGCTGATAGCCCCGCGAGCCCTCCGCCTACAACTATTACCGTTTTATCCATCACGTTCTCAAATTAATCCAGTAAGAGCCCCAAATCGCGGCTAGCCCTAAAAAAATAAAAACAAGCATGAAAGCGCCGCACAACTTGACCATCCAGTTTTGCGATTTAAAACTAAGGATGGCTCCCCAAGTAATGAGGGATGTCCATACACCATTGAACGCATGAAAGGCGGCAGCAAGCACAAAAATCGTATACAACACACCCATCACAGGACTTTTAAAAGTGTCTCTTGTAGAAAGAAGCATAGCGGCGCCGGGTGTCGTGGTTTCAGCTGCAACCTCATTCTCCTTTAACGAGAAGTTTTTCCCCTCCAAAATGCGAGGTATTTTATCGTAGATCTTCACTCCAAGTCTTGGAGCAAGAGTCATCAGACCTTCGTCGTATTTCAGTTTTACAAAAAATCTCTCCTGGTCCAGAACTCGAACTTTTGTAGGATAATCCATAAAACGCATTTGCACCACGTGCAGTATGATCCCCACAAGCAATACCCAGGAAGTTAACCTCTGCCAACTAAACGCACGATTTCTTGAATAGGGAAGAGATGGTTTTGAGCCGTTCGTAGAGTGGGCGTTGGATTTTGCAGTGAAAGCTCTCTTCACACCCCATACACCATGAAGCAAAATCGGCACTCCCAATAGCACTACTTCAATTGCCTTTAAATAAGGAAGATGCTGAATCGCGTTGACCGTTCTCACAAAGCCTTGTCCATCATCTCCAATCCACAAAGCTGCCTGTGAATTGGTAATCAGATGCTCCATCAAATAGATGACAAGCCAAAGTCCAAGTAAAGAATGAAGCCTTCTCCAAACAAAGGCCGAAGGAATTGGTTCCGCTTTAACGCTCATATCTTACAAGTTTTAATGTGAAAAATTCTTTTTAAACAAGTGGTTTGTGGGTTCATATAGCGTCATTACAGTTTTTCTTGACAGAATGTGTCATTAAAATGGTACAATTGTTTTTCAATAAAATATAGCCATACTATGAAGCAGTACATTGCTTACGCGGGAAGTGAATTTACGATTGAATGGTACTATGATACAAAGGGATTTTCATCAGCTTTGGAATATTTTAGAAAACAACCAAGCGATAAGCAAAGAAAGTTACTTAACCTCCTTCGCTTAATGGCTGAACAAGGTAAAATTTTTGACGAAACAAAATTTAGAAACGAGGGCGACAAAGTCTATGCCTTCAAACCACAACCCGATCGCTATTTATGTTTCTTTTTCCGAGGAAAGAAAATCATTGTAACCAATGCCTTCACTAAGAAAACACAAAAGCTACCTCAAGGAGAAAAAGAAATAGCTCTTAAAGCTTTTCAAAGCTATGAGAAAAGAATAAAGGAGGGAACATATTATGAAGAAAAAAACTAAATCTACCTATGAAGAATTCATAGAAGATAAAAAACAAAAAAAGCTTCTCGATAAAGAATATAGGAAACTCTTGATTTCTGAATTACTTCTAGCTGCTATGGAAGAAGATCATATTTCAGTTAGAAAACTAGCAACTGAAGCTGAAGTTTCACCAACAATTATTCAGAGCCTTAGATCAGGAAAAAAAACAAATATCACCCTGGACACTTTATCAAGAATCCTTGATGTGCTCGGCTATCAAATCATTCTTGCTCCTAAAAGAGGCCCAAGGAAACAATTCGCTTAATATTTTTCATTTATTGAATAATTCTCTTTCTTAAGACATAAGGATCAAGATCAATATCCTCTCCCCATGCCAAAGTGTCGCTTTTCGGATCCACTCTTACTTGATTGAAGAATGCAATAGATTTCCAAGACTTAAAAACACCCTTACCTACTAGATCGCTCAAATCTACTTCACCTTCTAATCCATCATCAAAACGGATCCAAACCCGATAATTGGGTAAAGGTTTACATGCTACGATTTTTTCTCTTTTGCATTCCATATTGTAAAAACCTTGCTTAATGATTGTTGTCTATGCAAAGCTTTTTGTCTTCATTTTCAAAGAGATTTTTTTATGATTTTCTTAAGATTGGCATTTGCCCTATGTGCTTTTTTTGCTTTTTCTCTTCATGCAGAAGAAGACTACTGGCAGCTTTCTCATGGCTTATTAGGAACAAAGGATAACGCTCATTACTACCGTTTTTGGGTCACTACGAATCAAGCATCTCCTGGAGCAGAGTACCAACTTGTGCTTTTAGATGGCATGGGCAGGCCAACATCTGCTACTAAACTTTGGTTTGATCAAGATAACAAGGCCTGGATAGTAGTGGGTGATCAAAATAGGCTACTTGTGGATTTCGAACTTAGAGTTGAAAATGCAAAAGATGCTGAATACTTAGATCTTGTTTTAGCAGATAAAGAGAATAAGGTATTAACAGCTACCCGTATTTGTCCTAAGCCCGTCACATGCACAGCAGATGATGGAGCTATCATCGTGTTACTTTTACACACCAGTGAAAAATATGAGCTTCGAGGATTTGGATTTCAGCCTAATGAATCTCTTCTCTTTGAGGCCATTTCAGGAGATGAGCAACAGGCGCCTTTTCCATTTAATGCCTCGGAAAAAGGGGTTTTCTTTTCAGGCATTGTTCCCCAAGTGATGGATAAGACCTGTGGATCCGCGAAGGTTATTATCACAAGGTTGGATGGGACAAAAATGGAGTTAAATTATACATGGGGGGAGCCTTGATGAACCTATCCGCAAAGTAGAAGTATTTGATTTTTGATGAATTTTTTGTCAGATTTTTAAATCACTTCGAAGGACATACTTGAACAAGTAGGTGGAGAAATGATTTCAAAATATGGCGAAAAAGGCACAAAAAGCAAATGCTTAAACTTTGCGGATAGGTTCATATTCTCCATTTCGGTGTAAATAGTCATCTACATGAAATTCAATTCTCTCAGCATAGGTTCTTGCTTGAAAATGGTGTGTGTCATTCTCCTCAGGATGAGGATCAAGCAGGATCAGCTCATTATGATTATCAATGACGCTCTTAAATAGGCTAGGCGCGCACAATCCATTTCTTGCAAGCCCGCCTAGATAGATCAATTCAGCGTGGGGAATAAGATCATTCTTACAAGCATAGTTGTAGGATGCAAAGCAGAGTGCTTTTGGAACTATGGCAGCAGGCGCTATGGCAACAACAATGATACGGTCTCGAATTTCCTTTGGGGCTTTTATTAAGGCGTTCCGCACATGAAGGGCGCCTTGGCTATGACAACATTGAAAATACTTTGCATTTGGCGAGCCTTCGTTTTCCTGATGGAACTCGGTCCAATTGGCGAGCAGCTCTTTCGATGTATAGGGAGAGTTTCCTCGAAAGTTTAAAGCAAGCACCTCCAACGCATCAACCACGACTCCATGGGTTTGATTGTAGACATATTCAATACACTTATTAGAAGCAAACTGCTGAATATAGCTAGCGTTAGACATAGCCTCATCTAAAGTTGTATTCATGCCATTGATAGCTCCAATACGAAGATGATGATCGCGAATACCCTCTGTTAGGAATGTTTTTGAAGGTTTAAAGAGATGTAAATCGTGAGAGATCTTATCCTTAGCAATATTTGCAAATCCTCTTGGAAGGAGTGGGCATTTTACTGCTTTAAGTGAAACAACTCTTCCATTCCAAGATAAGTTCTTCTCATTATCAAACGTTGGGAAAAAGGTAAGGTAGTCCAAATCATCGATTGCAATAGACATGCTGCTTCTCCAAAAAAGGGAGGATAAGATAGCAAATTCTAGAGATTAAAAAAACGAAGAGCGTTATCTCTTGTTGCTTTGGCTGCATCTTCTAAGGAAAGATTTTTCGCTCTTGCAATAGTTTCAGCTATTTCTGGAATATAAGAGGGTTCATTGACCTTTCCCCGTTTGCTTTCGGGAGCAAGATATGGAGTATCAGTTTCGATCACAATTTGATGAAGAGGTGCAAGTTTTGCTACTTCTCTAAGAGGCTCACTTTTTTTAAATGTTACGATGCCGCTGAAAGAGAGCATCCATCCTCTTTTAAAGACCTCTTCGGCTTCTTCTTTTGTGCCGGTAAAACAGTGACATAGAGCTTTTCCAGAATAGTGCTGATCACATACTTCAAAAAGGTCTTGAAAAGCATCTCTACAATGAAAGATCACAGGCAGTCCGCAATCTTGCGCAAGTTTCAGATGACGAATAAGAGAATCTTTCTGTCGGTCCGGATCTAATTCTTTATAGTAATAATCAAGTCCCGTCTCCCCAATAGCAACAAGATCTTTTTTATGGGCATAGGATGCAATAAGATCAAAATAGCCCTTCTCTTCTTTCATTACATCGTGCGGTGTCAAAGCAGCTGTGTTAAATACACCCTTCCACTTTTTGGAAAGCAGAATCCCTCTTTGTAATGTTGCAATATCTGTGCAGATATTGATGATCTCCTCTACTCCTTTTTCTTTTGCTCTTAAGACAAGGCTATCGGGATCTTTGATATCGGATGAGGAGATATGTGCATGAGAATCAAGAAATTTCATAAACCAAAACTATATTCTAACTCTTTTTTCACAACATCTTCTTTTGAAAGCTTTAAGACATTTGCAGATGGGCCTTTCTTATGTGAGGAGACAATAAAAGGGTCAAAATAGGGAGTTACAGTCTCGTAAGAAAAACCATAAGTGAAATCCTTCCCTTGAAACTCTTGTGCATACTCTTCCTCTATAAGCTTTGGAAAATCCAACTCTCCCCGGTGTCCCCAGGAATTTGCTTTCTTAAGCCACTCTTCCTTGGTTTTCACACCTGAGTAATGATGGACAAATGGCTTGCCATTCACCCCTACTTCATACTCTCTTTTTCTTTCGGGAATTTTTTGAAGCAGTCCAAATCTCTCATAGGGGTTGTAGACCATGAGAGGAGTAACGATCTCCTTTTTTACTAAAAGAGGAGCTTGATGCTTGCCAGTTGCTCTAAATCTTGCTTCTCGAAAATAGTAGTAGGCTTGAAAGCGTACAGCGTTCATTGGTGAAGAGTGCTCAAGATACTCAAGCATCTTATCTCCTTCAATAATCTCATCCACATCTACAAATAAGATAGATTCACACTCTCCCGCATAGAGAAAGCCAATGTATCTAGAAGCTGAATGCCAAAGCTGATAGCCTTGAGGATCATCCTTTTCTCTTTCCACATAAGGCGAATAGAAGTCATCCTTTAAATAGGCATATTCAAGAAAAAGAGTCTCAGGGTTTTCCTGATAGCTTGCTTGAAGGAGGTCCCGATTTTCTTCACTTCCATCAAAAAAATGATCGCATACAGGCACGATGATTTTTTCTGAAAAAATGGAACATTCCAGAATACACTTTCGCAAGAAACGATAGTCATTGGTGCAATAGTTGATAATGGTGACAACTTTCATTAAATTACTTTGATTCAATCATTTAGAAAAAAAATTAATGATAGAATGATATAATGATTTAATGATAGAAGTTAAAATGGAACTTTTTCTTCAAGATCATAATTTACACAATCCTTAGGCCGGTGCAATCTCTTGTATTCTAACTTTCCTTGTTGAAAATTAACCAACAATCCCACAGGAAGCTGAGATACTTTTAGATAATTAAATAGCTGCGCTTGGTGTTCGCGTGCTAAACATTCGCAACATTTCAGTTCAACGATTACGGCATTTTCCACAACGAGGTCTGCACTATACCTACCAATTATTTTTCCTCTGAAGGTGACAGTAAATGATTTCTCTGCCTCAACAGACAACTCATTTTCAGTCAACGCAATATAAAGAGCATTTTTATAAACCTTTTCCTGAAATCCTGGTCCCAATTCTTTCATCACCTCAAAACAGCAGGTGAGTATTTCTCCAGTAAGATCATAAAGAGGCAATTTTTTTTCATTTCCCATCATTATATCATTAAATCATTTGTTTTGTTTGCAAGTAGTTCATATTCCAAAAGAATAGGCAAGTTCTCTTCTTCGGATCTCATTTTTATCCACTTTCCTAACATTGGAAAATGATTCTTGAGTTACCTGTTTCTTAGGCAAAGGAACAGCAAATGGATCAAAGTAGGTTTTTTCTAATATGCGGTAGCTTCTCCCGTCAAAATCCTTTCCTTGAAAGTCTCTTGAGAATTCATCCTCTAAGATCTTATCCCAATCTTTTTCCCAGTGCAATGGTGTGCTTTTTGCTTTTAAAAGACATTCAGCCTTTGTTTTAACCCAGCTATAGTGGTGAACAAAGGGCTTATCCATAAAGGAGATCCCCTCTGTCTTCCTTCCTTCAATATTATGGTAAATGCCGCAGCGGTCATATTTGTTATGCATTAGAGCAGAAAGAGTAATCTTGTCTTTCTTTGCAAAGAGGCCGCCAATTTGAAAGTCTTCTGCTTGAAAATAGGCGCTTCTGAAGTAGTAGTGCTGCAGCCATCTAACAGCATCGTAATTTTCATATTCTTTTGACTTAAGCCATTTAACAAACTGATCTCCTTCGATAATCTCATCGCTATCTAGATAGAGAACATATTCAGCTGCCTGATCTATGAAAAAAAAGGAGATAAAGCGCGTCGTGGAGTGCATATAGTCCATAAAGTCAGTATCTTCTCTTGGACAGTTGACATAGGGGCTATAAAGCTCATCTTTTGCATGAGCAAACTCAATAAAGGAAATTTCAGGAAACTCTGCATAGGTTGAATGTAATAGTTCTCTGTCTTCCGGCTCGCCATTAAAAAAATGATCGCAAGTCACAACCAAAATCTGAGAGGAAAATTTTTTTACCTCTTCCA
This sequence comes from Chlamydiales bacterium, assembly GCA_035478555.1. Lineage (GTDB taxonomy): Bacteria > Chlamydiota > Chlamydiia > Chlamydiales > SM23-39 > DATIJO01. The sequence goes on along the minus strand of DATIJO010000037.1, from coordinate 8,856 downwards.
CGCACTTTGCAAAAGTTCGATAATCATTTGTGCAATAGTTTATAATCGTACTGAGCTTGACAATCTTATTTGAAACCATTATGACCTATTGAATACTTGGGGTACTTTCATGACCGAAACCAATCAGTTTTTTTCTGCGTATATCCATGCCGATTTCATCGGCAAGATGATTTTTTGGGCCCTCTTTATTTTATCGCTTGTTGCATGGACTATTATGATTTATAAGATTTGGGCCTTTTATAAAGTAAAGAAAGATTGCCAGAGCTTTTATCATTTTTTCCAGGATAAAAAAGAAGAACCATTAAAACTGATTATTGACAATCCAAAGAAATTTACAACCCCTCTTTTGATAAATCCCTATTTAGATATTTATAAAACATTAAAATCAAAAACGGTAGAAATCCTAAACAAAAATAATTACTTTCAAACAACGGATGAGGAAAATCCTGCTGTTTACCTTTCTAGAGAAGACATGGATTTGGTCGAGTCCCATATTTTCTCTACCATCGCCCGCCAGGTAAAATGGCTAGAAAAACAGCTCTTTCTTCTGCCGACCATCGTGACTTTGGGGCCTTTTTTAGGTCTTCTGGGAACAGTTTGGGGAATATTGATTACCTTCTCAGAATTACAGTCAAAAGCGATGCTTGGAAATACCAATTCAGCGATACTTGCTGGCCTTTCAATGGCGCTTGCTACTACTGTGCTTGGCCTTGCTGTGGCAATACCTGCCTTGATTGGAAATAGCTATCTCAAAGCAGCAGTAAAAGAGATGCAAAAAGACATGGAACACTACTCCATCGATCTTTTAGGGTCGTTGGAAATGCAATACAGAAAAGTACAATGAGAAGAAGCCGCTATCTAATTCACCAAGAAGATCCTCAAGATGACGGGCTGATCAATTTGACCCCGCTTATCGATGTGGTCTTTGTGATTCTCATCTCTTTTATTTTACTTGCTCCAATGCTTGAAATGGAAAAGGTCTCACTTGCGGATGGTCTTCCTGGAAAAGAATCTTTAACCTCTAGCGGGATCGCCATCATTTTGACTGAGAACAACTCCATTCTTTTAAACAGAAAGAAAATAGCTCTATCAGAACTGCCCGCAGAGCTTAAATATTTAAAACAACGCTTTCCAAAAGAACCCCTCCGCTTTTTCCCTGATAGAAGAGCGCAGTTTGGCTCGTATCAACAGATTAAAAATATCGCTGAAAGCTCTGGCTTTGATGAGATGGACGTCGTTTTGACTCCAACTTCAGGTAAGTAATATGCTCGAGCGCCTAAGCAATACACCTCTAAAAAAAATATTTCTTGGAGTGCTCCTACTTCATCTATTTGCTATGCTCTTTCTCTCATTTGCAATAAAAACAAAACCCTCGCCACTACCATCCAAAATGCTTGTGAGGAGCATAGTGGTAACCGATCATGCACCTATTAGTCCAAGCGCTCCCAATAAGAACTCATCTGCTCCCCAAAAAAGCAGTAGCATTCAAACAAAATCTATAGTCAAATCTCCTCCCAAAGATCCCGTGATCTCTCGAAAAAAAAAGACATCCAACACATCTGTAGCTAAAAAGAAAACCCCTGCCCCCAAACAGGAACTTAGCTTGGAAGAGAGTAGGACAACATCAAATACTTCTACTACTAGCAAAGATCTATCCATTCCTAAGCCGATCTCTTTTTTATCCATTGAAAATAGCAATTTAAGCCATACTCAGTCCCTGGAGCAAATGAACTACTCATCTCTTTTGGTCCAATTTCTGGAAGATCGTTTAATCCTTCCCGAAAAAGGAGAGGTGAAACTACAGCTCTCATTAAATAAAGAAGGCAAGGTCGTATCTATTGATATTTTAAAAGCAGAAAGCGTAAAAAATAGGGAATACCTAAAAAACACATTGCCACAGCTTTCCTTTCCATGCTTTAATACAAGTGTCTCAGAAATGCAGTGCAGCTATACCATAAGGTTTTTAAGTCAAAGGTAGAAGTATGATGAGGTCTTTTTTGTTTTCAATCCTGCTTGTCTCCTTTTCTCTCTTTGGAGAGGAGCTGCAGGTACGTCTTAAGGCAGAGAAAGAGCTACCCCCCATCTATCTTACAACGCCTACAAGTGTGAATTGCCCCTTTTCCGATCTCTACATGAAGGAGATTGAAGAGATCCTCTATTTTGATTTAGATCATACCGGGCTTAGCTCACTTGTAAATCAAGACGTAGAAAAAGAGATCAGACTGAAAAATCCTGATAAAAAAATTGCTTTTGATGTGAATTATTGGGGCAAAGAAAGCCCAATAGCTGTCATTAAACCCATATTCACAAGTGAAACCCTTACTCTTCAAATTCTTGATAATAAAAGAAAAGTGGTGCTCGAATACTCTTCTCCGGAACTATCTCAAGATCTCACTGTAGATAGAAATAAGGTCCACCTGCTGCTCTCCAAAGTACAAAAAGAGTTGTTTGGACTAGAGGGGATCTTCCACAAAAAGATCATCTTCTCAAAGAAAAGCAAAAATAACTCCAACAAAGGCCCGGAATGGATCTCGGAAATTTGGATGTGCGACTTCGATGGACAAAATCCCCAGCAATTGACCTTTGAGAACAACTACTCGATCTCGCCAAGATTTATTGATCCTGTTAAGAAAACTTTTGCCTACGTCTCTTATAAACTTGGCCAAGCAAAGATCTATTCTTCGGAAAAAGCAGACGAAAGTTGGATTTCACTCAGAGGAAATCAAGCTCTCTTCTCCTTTAGTCAAACGGGGGATAGAATCGCATTCATCTGCGATGCCAATGGAAGGCCCGACCTATTTATCCAAGCGATCTCGTCTAGAGGAGAGCCGGTAGGAAAACCAAAACAAATTTTCTCATTTCCTAAAGCTACTCAAGCCTCACCCACATTTAGCCCTGATGGAAGAAAGATCGCCTTTGTCTCCGATAAAGATGGCCCTCCCCGCATCTACATGATGGACATCACTAAATTTAAGAAAAACGAACCCGGAGTTCCGGAGCTGGTCAGCAAAAAAAATAGACAAAACAGCTCCCCCTCTTGGTCCCCGGATGGGACAAAAATTGCCTATAGTGCTAAAACGGAAAATGTAAGGCAAGTGTGGATCTATGACCTTCAAACCAAGGAAGAGTGGCAATTGACAACAGGGAATATGAGTATGGAAAACCCCTCTTTTGCCTCAGATAGCATCCACCTTACTTTTAATTCGGAAGATGGCGGGATATCAGAGCTCTATCTTTCGGATATTAACACGCGTGAAACAGTAAAAATTTCTGAAGGGATCGGACAAAAAAGATTCCCTTCATGGGAGTAAAAATGAAAAAAACTATTCTAATGCTTTCCCTAATTCTTTTAGCTACAAGCTGTAGCCGGAATTCATCCGAATCTTGGGAAGGAGTAAAAACAGCAGGAAGATATTTCTCAAAAGGAATTAGTTCCATCTTTGGAAAAGATTCAGATTCTAAAGTCTTAGCTAGCCAAGATGATTTTGTTGGACCATCTTCCGAAGATTTCATTCCTCTAAATGACCAGGACCTGCAAATGCGCCTTGCAAAAGGCGATGCCGCTATTCCCCAACCTAAAAAATTCCCCGGAGAAAAGGGAAGCAATCTGCCCGGCATCGACCGCTTTAAAGAACCAACCGGCGAACAAGCTGCCATCTTCAAAGTATTGCATTTTGAAACAGATGAGCATACTCTCAAAAATCCTGCAGAGATCGCTCTTATCAACAAAATGGCAGCCTATTTGAAAAGCCATCCCAATCTGCATGTCGTCATCGAAGGCCACTGCGATGAAAGGGCGTCTGCCGACTACAACATGGCGCTGGGAATGAGAAGAGCGCAGCAGATCCGTGTTCTACTAAATAAAGAAGGGATCAATCCCAACCGCATTTACACCATTTCTTGCGGAAAAGAAAAACCCCTAACGATGGGACATTCCGAAGAAGATTGGCGATTAAACAGAAGGGCCGCCTTCAAGCTTTATGAAAAATAAACTCCTTATTCTAGTTGTACCAATTCTTTTCTTCTCCTCTTGCTCTCCCTTAAAGTCCACTGCTAGGGAGAGCAAGCATCAAATGGAGCTTACGCTTCAAGAGATGAGGACCAAAGTCGATGATTTAAGGCATGATATCCACTGCTTTAAAACAGAGATGGAGATCTTGGAAGGGAAGATCAAGCATCATGAGAACACTCTCTGCCAGCTAAAAGTTGGCTATGTGGAAAAGCAGGAAGAGAGATGGGAAAACATGTTCAAAGAGATGCAGGAGATAAAAAAGAAATTAGTCCAAGTGGAACAAGGCAGGCAAAACGAGCTGAAAGACATCAAACAGCTCTCCTCCCATGCGAACGAGACTACCTTCTCTCTTACCCAATTTAAAGAAAAGATCGAAGAGCTAGAAAAACAATTTTCTCTCCACAGCCGAAAATATGACGAGATGTTAAAGCTGAAAGGCACTTTGGAAACTTTAAGTCTCAATTTACAAAAAGAGTCAAACGATTCCCCGCTGATTAAAATCTACAAAGTACGGGCAGGGGACTCTTTAGAGAAAATTGCAAAAGCGCATCAGACCAACTCTCAATATCTTAAAAAAATTAACCAGCTAGAGAAAGACCTGATCCAAGTCGGACAAGAGATAAAAGTCCCAGCCAAATAAATACGTCTAGGGAAAAAATCAGGATGAGATTTTTTTCCGTCTATCATTATATCATTACATCATTTTGAGTTTTTTTCTTAAGCAGTTGTTTACTTAGCGGCGTGAAAAAATGATGTAAGGATATAATGATATAATGATAGGAGAAGGAATCTGTCCGCATCCTTGATATAAATAAAGAAGAGAATTATTTTATCTACTGCTAGTAACTTGAGCTCAGATAGGTTCATCATTGGAAAAAAGCATTGGTATTTTTGATTCAGGTGTAGGGGGTTTGAGCGTCATGCGCGAGATGATCCGCTTGATGCCAAATGAAAACTACATCTATCTTGGCGATACTGCTAGAGTCCCATACGGAAATAAAAGCCCCAAAACAATCCTTCAGTATTCGATTGAAAACATCTCCTTCCTTCTTGACCACGGCATCAAACTTCTAGTCATTGCCTGCAATACCGTCTGCGCCTACGCCCTAGACCACTTAGAAAAAGTATTCCCTATCCCGATCATGGGAGTGATCAAGACAGGATTTGACAGCCTCATCCAAAATACAAAAAATTACCAGGTCGCAATCCTTGGAACTGTCAACACCCTCTCTTCCGGCATCTACCAAAATCTTATTCTTAAAGCACATCCCGAAGCTAAGATTCACCCTGTTCCCTGTCCATTATTTGTGCCGCTCACGGAAGAAGGATTTCTTCATCATCCACTAGTCGATCTTACCGCTAAAGAGTATCTTGAAAAGTTAAATCTTACGAATGTTGATTCAGTGCTTCTTGCCTGCACTCACTATCCCCTCATCTACTCCTCTATTCGTAAGGTTCTCTCTCCCTCCATCCAGCTCGTCGATCCATCGAAGGCCTCAGCTGTTGAAAGCCTCAAACTCCTAAAAGAAAAAAACCTTCTTTCTCCCTCTTCCTCTCCGAAGTATCAGTTCTATGTAACAGACAATCCTGAACGCTTTAAAAATGTAGCTGAGAAGTTTTTGGGGATGCCGATCTCAAGAGTGGATCTGAAGTTTATTTAGAACTGAAAAAACTTGCTAAGATTATTGAATGTGCTGCATAAAAAATATTTTGTATGCGCATTCAAAAACTTCTTGTAGCCCTTTATGCCTTAAGCCTACCTATTGCCGGATATACCTGTGCTACTCCATCTACTTGGGTGGGGCCTTTTAATACGAATTGGAGTGTCTCAACTAGCTGGTCGAATCTATGTGTACCAGGAGCTAATCCCACAGTTACGAATGATACTGCTATTATTACTACTAACCAAGAGACAATACAAAATTTAGGACCTATTCAATTACTTTCTGTTCAGTTTCAGGGAAGCTCTGGTCAAGTTGGTACCATTAATAATGGTGGCAGCAACACTATTTCCTTTAATGACCCAGGTGCAAATATAACAATCCTTTCTTCTACTAGTTACATCGGACAATTTCTTGGGGGAGTAATATTTAATACAGATACCGCGCTTTCCATCAATGGTTCCAATAACCAGCTATTAATACCTGTTAATACTATTAACAGTGCTACTTTGACCTATGCAAATTTAGGCGGCACTGGCAATTTTATTCGGTTTAATAACCTAACTTTAACCTCTAGCACACTACAAAGCCAAAATAATATTGCACATACAGGGGCTATTGGAAATAATTTACAACTTACACTTACCTCTGCAGCTTCAATCAATACTGGAGGCAATCTTAAAAATCAAAATCAGAGCAGTGGAGCGATACATAATACAAATGGCATCGGAACAACTATTGCTGTTTCAAATACTGCGAATCCAAATCTCACACTAAATGGTGGATCCATTCTCAATGAAAATGCAGGTACTATTGGAGCAGGCGCAGGAGCGAAAGGAGCACAACTCATTTTTAATAATGCGACCACTGTAGTTGGTCTATCAGTCACTTCCGGCACTGTGACCAATTCCAATACAGGAAATGTCACTGGAGCAGTGGGAACTCCAAGTTTTGGAAGTTTGATGATTTTTGGAGTTCCTACTATTCCTGCTAGGACAGTATCTTTTAATATCAGCGGCGGAACTGTCACAAACAATAATACAGGAACAGTAACGAACGGCTTTGGAAGCTTGATCCAAGTAGTAAATACAAGCGCCGCCATCAACATAGGATCACCCGGTGGGACCCTGATCAACAATGATACTGTCCAAGGCCACGTGAACATCACCACCGGCGGGACAATGTCCGGAATTGGCCTCTATACCGGATTTAACAACACAACGCCTGGCCCTGCTACTGCCACAGTTATCAATAACACATCAGGAAACGTCCATCCGGATGATGGCAATGACCCAGGGACCATGACCATCAATGGAACCTATACTCAAGGGGCAAGTGGAACCTATACAGCAGATCTTTTAAATGCCACCACTTTTTCAAAGTTGAATGTTCTTGGCACTGCAAACATCGCAGGAAACCTCGTGGTAGATTTCTTGCCCGGGAATACCGTAAGTGCATCAAATACCTTCACACTCTTACAAGCAACTACTCTTGCAGGATCTCAGTTTACTACCACTTATCAGAATCTTCCTTCCACTCTGATCCCTACCGTTACTTATACTTTTGGGCCTAATGGAACAGTAGTCCTAAGTTTCACTTTAGCTCCCACTCCTCCACCAAGCGTCACCATCCCAACTTCCTATGCCGGCGGCTTTATGGACACAGTGCTTTCGGGCATTAACCACATTAACTCTCATATCACCCTCCGCATGGAAGATCTTCGTAGAAGATTTAGAGCTTCAAAGGATGGAAATGCCATCGTAAGAAACAGATCAAGATCTGAGAACCTCATTGCCTCAAGCGACAATCAATTCCTTGCTTTGAACCCTGAACTGAGAGAAAAACAAGAACTCCAAAGACGAGAAATTACTTCAGAAAATACAAAACCTTGGAGCTTCTATTTTGGACCGATCGGAAGGGCATTCGGAGAAATTCATGGTAGGGACGAGCAGCCGGGTGCAAGATTCTGGTCCGTTGGCGGACTTGCAGGATTTGACTATGCCTTCTCTCAAGTAGGTGTAGGTCTTCTCGCCGATTACGAGAGGATATACAACCATGTAAAAGAGCATTGGGGAAGGATCACCGTGGATGAGTTCCAAGCAAGCGCTTATGCAACTTATGCTCCCGAGTGCCTACCTGAACTTGCCATCTATGGAATCGCAGGCGGCGCCTATGAGCTCTATCACTTCCGTAGAAATACAACTTCAGCCGTTGCAAAAGGAAAACCCCACGGCTTTGCCTATGATGGCCTCATTGGGATTGAATATGCGCTAGGCATGTGCAACTTTCATTTTATCCCTTTAGCTAATGCCCAGTATATCTATGTTCGCGCAGAGAGCTACAATGAACATGGCGCAGGATCTTTTGATATGAATGTGCGAAGCCAACACATTAAATCTCTTAGATCTAGTTTAGGTTTTCGTCTGAACTACTACTATGAAGTATGTAACTTCAAGTTCATTCCTGAAATCTACGGTGAATGGCAAAGGGAATATCTCAATAGGCAAAGACATGTCGGCATTACCCCGCTCATCGCAGGCGTTGCAGGCGGAACTCTTCTTATGCCGGGCTCGGGACGAAACATTGTTTTAGGCGGCATCGATCTCTTACTTACAATGTACGACCGATTTGAACTCGAAGCAAACTACGAAACAGAATACAACAGTCGTTATCACGACCACTTCTTTTATGTTGGCGCAGCATTTAGATTTTAATTGATTCTATCCAATAAATATTGCATAAATAATTTTTTTCTATTCCATGGTGAAATTCATGAAAAAAAAGCTATTTTCTTTACTTTCGATCCTCTTCCTACCAGTGCTAGGTTATTCTAATTGCAGCGGTACTCCATCTACTTGGACGAATGGCTCAACAGATCAAAAATGGAGTACAATCACTAACTGGAATCCCTCTACCTGTTTTCCTGATGGGACTACTGATTCTGCAACCTTTATTGATCAAGCAAATAGTATCTCTTTAGACGCTACCATTACCCTAGGAAAAATTAATTTTACCACTACAATAGGCAATATCACTTGGGATTTTTCTCCCAATGCGCCCGGTGATCATTTCATTTTTACAGGTTCTGCCTCTCAAATCAACGTCACTCCTACCAGCTCTTTTTTTGGAATAACGATAGATGGTGATTTCGTAGTACCTATAGTAATCACCAATACCAATACT
>DATIJO010000036.1:0-3632 GCA_035478555.1 Chlamydiales bacterium | reverse complement strand
AACAAGATTCCTTCTGAATTTACGATCGATGTCAAAAATATGCAGATGACTGAGTCCAAAAGGCTCTCTGATATTCCAATGCCTGAAGGAGTTAGACCTCTTGCAAAATTGAGCGAAGTGGCTGTAGTAGTTGCGAAAAAGGTAGGATGAATTTAATTGTCGGCCTAGGCAACCCTGGCAAAAAATATACCAATACACGGCATAACATTGGGTTTATGGTAGTGGATGAGCTAGCCAGGAAAAAAAATATTTTGTTTAAGAAAGAGAGTAAGTTTAAAGGAGAAATTGCAAAAGCAGCAGCAGAGGAGATTTTTGTACTGAAGCCGCTCACTTACATGAATTTAAGTGGCGAATCTGTGAGAGCGGTCACAGACTACTATCAAATACCTCTGGAAAATATCTTAGTAGTAAGCGATGATTTTGCTCTTCCTTTTGGGGAACTTAGGCTTAGGCCCGGTGGCTCCAGCGGCGGCCAGAATGGATTAAAGAGCATTGAGGAAGAGCTGCAGACCAACCAGTATCCGCGTTTACGCTTTGGAATCGGTTCTACTAATGGGCAGCCTGCTGAAGACTATGTGCTGGAAACCTTTACCAAAGCAGAAGAAAAAGCCCTTACTGAGATCATTGAGCGGGCGGTAAATGCAATTGAAACTTGGCTTACTTTAGGAATTGAAAAAGCCATGATGACTGTAAATAGAAAAATATAAACCTTGAGATGGGAAGATGAAAAAACAAACAAATCACCTTTATGAAGGGATGTATATCCTAAGCTCGACCCTTAGCGACGAGTCTCGCAAAAAAGCTTGGGAAAAGATCCTGAATGGAATTACTGAGAAAGGCGGAGAGATCCATAAGATCCACGAACCCGGCCGCAAGAGACTAGCTTATGAGATCAATGGAAAAAGAGAAGGCTACTACTATGTCATCTACTTTTCCGCTCCTACCCAATGCATCGGCGAACTTTGGAAAGAGTACCATCTTCATGAAGACCTGATCCGTTTTTTAACGTTACAAACTGAAAAAGTGATGGAAACATTGGAATTTCCACCTTTGAGAATGCAATAAGGAGAGAGAAATGGTGAAAAAATCCAGTGGAGAATCCATCTTTTCAAAAAAGAAAAAGGCCTGCCCCTTTACCGCTAATAAAGTAGAGAAAATCGACTATAAGGATATTGAGACACTTAGGTCATTTGTCACGGAAAGAGGCAAGGTGCTTCCAAGACGTATTACTGGGGTATCCCACTACTATCAAGGCCTATTAAAAAAAGCGATTAAAAGAGCAAGGCATATGGCCCTTTTGCCTTTTGTATCTGAAGACTGAGAGGAGCAAAGTTATGAAACAGCAATTACTACTTCTTGAAGACGTAGACGGATTAGGCAGAAGCGGAGAAGTCGTTTCAGTAAAACCTGGCTATATGCGAAACTTCCTTCTTCCTCAAAAGAAGGCTGTCGTAGCACAAAAACATACCCTTCGCATGCAGAAGAAGCTGCAAGAAGAAAGAGCAAAACTAGCTTTAGTAGACAAAGCTGAATCGGAAGAGCTAGCGAAGAAAATCGAAGGCCTATCTTTAACTACCGAAGTAAAGGTAGATCAAGAAGGCAATATGTACGGCTCTGTTGGACCTGTCGATGTTGTAGCCATCTTGGAAAAAGAAGGAATTACCATCGAACGTAAATTTGTCCTGCTTCCACGTCCCATTCGAGAACTTGGCCCCTACACGATTAATTTGAAACTAAAAGAGGGCGTGCCTACTAGCTTCAAATTAAAGGTTCTAGGAGAAGGCGGCATCGAAAAGAGAAAAGAGATCAAACAAGAAGAGGTCTCTGTCAAAGCAGCCGAACAAGAAATGATCAAAGAGGCAGAAGAGCAAGCGGAAGATGCAAAAGAGGAATAATGCTCCTCTTTTCTCCAGCGAAACTCAATCTCTCTTTTAGAGTCATACGAAAGAGGGAGGATGGATATCACGATATCTCCTCCCTTTTTCAAGCAATCTCTCTCGGCGATACACTTTCTCTCTCAATAGATACCCAAGATTCCTTTATCTGCTCAAATCCCGAACTTCCCTTAGATCACAGAAATCTGGTCATCAAAGCACTCCATCTATTTCGAAAAAAAACTAAGATCCCTTTTACTGTTCGTATCCACTTAGATAAACATATCCCTATGGAAGCAGGACTTGGCGGAGGAAGCAGTAATGCTGCAACTACTCTTTGGGGATTAAACAAGCTTCTAGGAAATCCAGCCACTGAGAAAGAGCTAGCAGCCTGGGGAAGCGAACTTGGCTCAGATGTTCCCTTCTTTTTTTCTACCGGGACAGCCTTTTGCCAAGGACGAGGCGAGATCGTAGAATTTACCACTCTTATCGAACCCTTTTCTGCCTATCTTGCAAAACCGTCCTATGGTCTCTCCACGCCTAAAGTTTACAGTGCTATTAACTACTCTGAGCTATCTGGCTTGCAAGAGTTATACATCAATGATCTAGAAAAACCGGCATTTAGATTAAAGCCGGAGCTTGCCCAATTTAAACAAAAGCTCTTAAGTATGGGCTTTTCTCATGTTTGCATGACAGGAAGCGGCACCTGCTTCTTCTGTCTTGGAACTCCTTCTGCGTCCATCTTTCCTCTTACCAAAGTCTTTGGCGTCAGCCGTTCTCTTCATTCTTGGTATTGATTATCAATAACTTATGAATTAATTACATAAGTCTCTAATAATTAGAAATTAACTATAATTACCTGCTTATTAGTCACTTATGATTTAAAAATATTTATTGCTATTTTATATTAAATAATTATATAATATTTGCTAAGCAACTAATAATAGTTAATAAAAAAGGAAATAAATATGGCAATACAATTAACCCCTATAGCCAAGGCAGTACAACAGGCTGAGGAAGTAGTCAATACCTATAAGAATACTAAGGTAGCAGAGATGGCTGCTTTAATAGAAACAGCAGCAAAAAATATCTTCTCACCCCATCGACATTATAAGACAGGATGCGCAATGGTAAAGCAAGAAGATGCCCAACGTGACTATCAGGTACTATGGCAAACGTGCAGAGATATGGGAATTGAAGACGAAGTATACGAATATAGAAGCGCTGTCCAAACCCTTCAATCGATTTTCGCCAAGCAGCCCTTCAGTAAATATCACAACTTTTACTCAATCTAATCATCTTGTCCCCTTCATTCTTGATCGGAAGAAGGGGATTTTTTATTTTTCATTCTTTTTGATTTTTTGCTACAGTCATTGACATGAAAAATAAAGAACCACTCATTGTAGTCACAGGCGCAGCAGGTTTCATTGGATCAGGTGTTGTGCGCCATTTAAATAATCTAGGAAAGACCAATCTTCTTTTAGTTGATGACATCAAAGAATCAGACAAATGGAAAAACTTAGTTGGAAAACGATTTTCTGATTTTGTTTCCCGCTACAAGATCTTCGACTATCTGAAAGGAAGAGAAGAGGAGATCTCTGCGTTTATCCATTTGGGTGCATGCAGCAATACTTTAGAAAGAAATGGCGACTATCTTTTAGAGAACAACTATCGATTTTCATTAAGGCTAGCCGAGGTTGCTCTTAAGCACAAAAAGAAGTTCATCTATGCATCATCTGCTGCAACTTATGGGAACGG
>DATIJO010000035.1:0-10828 GCA_035478555.1 Chlamydiales bacterium | reverse complement strand
AAAATTGTAAACCTGCTTCACGGGCACTATTTGCAAAATCAGCTACGAGCCCGTGAAACTTATATCTACCACGATCAAAGACAACTCTTTCGATCTTCCTTTCTTTAGCAAACTGGGCAACAAGTGATCCCAGATGCTTTGCAGAATCTTTTGATTTCTTATTGAATTTAGTCTTTTGCAGGGTTGTAGACTGTGTCCCAATACCTAGCAGAGTTTTATGGTTTTCATCATCAATGAGCTGAGCAAATAGATGTTTTGATGATTTGTAGATGCTTAGCCTTGGTTTAGCAGCATCTCCTTTCAGAGACTTTCTTACTCTAAACACTCGGTTTCTTACAGTCTTATTTTTACGTACTTGCGATTTTAACATATATCCTCTTACTTAGCTGCCGCTTTTGCTGCTTTACCAGCTTTCTTTCTTACCACTTCAGTTTCATAGCGAACACCCTTTCCCTTATAAGGCTCAGGTGGCTTTACAGCGCGCACAGTTGCGGCAAATTGACCTACAATTTGCTTATCTGTTCCTGAAATCATAATCAAAGTTCCCTTATCTACAGCGACTTTGATTTCTTTAGGTATTTCAACAAGGGTGGGATGAGAGTAGCCCAATTGAAGGTCTAATTTTGCACCTGCCACTTGCGCTCTGTATCCTACGCCAACTAAAGCGAGTTTAATTTCAAAGCCTTTTGATACGCCCACAATCTTATTATTCAGCTGCGCTCTGTGCATACCATAAAACTTCTCTGGCTGATTGGGATCGGTCATCTCAACAAGCAATAGACCATCTTGGACTTTTGCAATTACACCATGTGAAAGAGCATGTTTCAATTGTCCTTTCGGACCTTTGATCTCTACTTCTGTTTGCGATACTTTGATTTCTACGCCTTTGGGTATTGGAATTGGCGTTCTACCGAGTCTGGACATTGTTTACTCCAAGGGTTACCATACTTTACACAAAAATTCGCCGCCGGCTTTCTGCTGTCTTGCACTGTCACCATCTACCACTCCAAGAGAAGTTGAGAGAATAGCAATTCCTAAACCGTTTGCGACCTTTGGAATTTTCTTATATTCAATATATTTTCTAAAACCAGGCGAAGAGATTCGTTTGATTTCATGAATTACGGATTCTCTTTTCTTGGTATAGCGAAGAAAAATTCGCATTTTTTTCGCTTCTTTATTCACCAAAAAATTTTCAATGAACCCATGCTTCTTCAAAATTTCAACAATCTGCACTTTGATCTTGCTGATCGAAATATCGACAAAGCGAAGCTTAGCTTCTGCAGCGTTTCGAATTCGTGTTAATAGTTCAGCAATTGGATCATTAAACGACATATCTATCTCCCGTCATATTTTAAATGGAAAGCCAAGAGCAGTTAAAAGCTCAATGCATTCAGCGTCGGTTTCAGCCGTGGTAGCAATAGCAATGTTCATACCTTGCGCTCTTTTTACCTCGTCCAAATTGATCTCTGGGAAGATTTGCTGATCTTCCAGGCCAAAGTTATAATTGCCGTTACCGTCGCACTTCTTGCTCATTCCTCGAAAGTCTTTAATCCTTGGGGCAACAATATTGCAGAAACGATCAAAAAAATCATACATTCTTTTGCCGCGTAGCGTTACCACAAGCCCTATTGGCTGATCTTCGCGTAATTTAAAGTTGGAGATCGCTTTCTTAGAACGAGTTACAATTGGTTTCTGCCCGGATAGTTGAGTAAGCTCCTTGATGTGGTCTGGCAATGCATTTTTATCTTTCATTGCTTCAGCAATACCCATGCTAATGACAATTTTTTTCATTACTGGCATTGACATGCGGTTTTTCTCAGGATGCTTAGCCATCAACTGAGGCAGAATCTCTTCATTAAATTTATCTTTTAGTCTTGACATACTGTTTTATCCAGCGTGTTTTTTTACAATGCGATGAACCACTTCTTTTCCTTTTTCAAGGTAGACTAGTTGTTTATCGCCTTTTTTATCTGTTTTCACTTTAACTCTTACAGGCTTTCCTTCTGGTGAGGCAATGCTGATATTGGAGATGTGAAGGCTGCCTTCCATTTCTAATATGCGAGGAGCTCCTTGCGCTTTTTGCTTCATATGCTTCTTGCGCATATTGATCCCTTCTACAATTACACGATCTCCTTGGCGGCCGATGACTTTGCCAGTCTTGCCTCTTTCATTACCTGCCGTAACAACAACTTGATCGCCTTTACGAATCCATTTACTCATATTATCTTCCCATTTAAATCACTTCGGGCGCGAGAGAAGAAATTTTAACAAAGCCTTCTTCACGCACTTCTCTAGCTACGGGACCAAAGATCCTTGTGCCTCGAGGATTATTTTTATCATCAATCAAAACGCAGCTATTGTCGTAAAATTTAAGCATTGATCCATCATTTCTGCGGATGTAATTTTTTGTTCTTACAATCACAGCACGAACAACTTCGCCTTTTTTTACACTTGATTTTGGATCTGCTTCTTTTACGGAACAAATAATTATATCGCCAACTTCAGCATATCGTCGTCTTGTTCCGCCAAGCACTTTAAAGCACTTGACTCTCTTCGCGCCTGTGTTATCAGCAACTTCAAGTTGCGATTCTTGTTGGATCATGGTTCAGCCTCAAACAGTTTCAACTTCTTTATGGATGATCTCAATAACTCGCCATCGCTTTAATTTGGAAAGGGGTCTAGTTTCCATAATTTTCACGACAGATCCCTCTGGGATATTTTCTTCAGTATGCGCGTAGCACTTTGTCCATCGTTTTACAAGCTTGGAATATTTTGGGTGATGGAAGTTGGTATCTACTCTCACAGTAACTGTGTTCTTCATCTTATTCGAAAGAACCACGCCCTCTTTCACCTTTCTTACGCTTCTCTCTTCCATTTTATCTTACCTCAATTCCTGCTTGTTTCTTTTTAGTGAGCATTGTTAAAACTCTGGCCCTATCCCGTCTTTTCGCTTTAATCAGGTGAGGTTTTTCAATTTTTCGTGCCATGCTCAGCTCATTTTTCAATTGAAAAATTTCTTTTTCCAGATCCATGGCTAAAACAGTCAATTCTTGTTCCGATTGATCTTGCAATTCTTTTACTGTAACCATGGTTAAATCCTCTCCATACGCTCAACAAATCTTGTTTTAATTGGAAGCTTTGCGGCAGCGAGCCTTAATGCTTCTTGCGCCTCTTCTTTTGTAACATTTGCAACTTCGAAGAGGATCCTGCCTGGCCTGACAACTGCTACCCAGTGATCAGGTGCGCCTTTTCCCTTACCCATTCTTGTCTCTGCAGGTTTCTTACTGACAGGTTTATCCGGGAAAATGCAGATCCAAACTTTTCCTTTACGGGCAAAGGTTCTACTAATAGTCACACGGCAAGCCTCGATTTGTTGATTGGTAAGCCATCCTCTATCTAGGGCCTGCATTCCAAAATCTCCGAAGCTTACAAAAGAATGGCCTTTCGCCAGTCCTTTAAAGGAACCTTTTTGCTGCTTTCTATATTTCGTTTTCTTGGGCATTAAACTCATAATCAGCCTACTATTTTTTGCTCTGGGAGCAGCTCTTCGCCGCGGTTAATCCAAACTTTTGCACCAATAGAACCATAAGTAGTTTCGGCTCGTCCAGTGGCATAATCTATATCAGCACGAAGTGTATGCAAAGGGATTCTACCTTCTTTATACCATTCAGTACGTGCAATTTCTGCTCCGCCAATACGGCCGGAGATCTGCACTTTTATTCCTGCTGCGCCTGCATCCATTGAGGTCTGCATAGCTTTCTTGAGTACTCTTCTAAAAGGCACTCTTCTTTCCAATTGCTTCGCAATCCCGTCAGCAACCAATTTTGCATCAAGGTCAGGTCTTTTAATTTCTTCTACTTCGATCCATACTTCTTGACCGGTCAATTTGCGGAGCTCATTTTTTAGAACATCGATTTCAGCACCTTTCTTACCAATGACCAGTCCTGGCCTTGCAGTATGAATAGTGACTTCGATTTTTCCGCTCATGCGCTTAATTGTTATCTTCGAAGTTCCTTGGCAAACAGGCTTACTCAGTAAATATTCGCGGATTTTTTTATCTTCTAAGAGAAGATTGCCGAACTCTTGTTTATTGGCATACCAATTCGACATCCATTTCTTTCTTCGCACTAGGCGAAATCCTGTTGGCGATACTTTTTGACCCATTTTAGCTCCTACTTTGTTCTGTCGTAAGGACAATGGTAAAATGACTTGTCCGTTTCATAACTGGCATTCTTCCCCCGCGAGATTTTGACTTTGACCTTTTTAATATTGGTCCTGCATCCACGCGGATCTCTTGGATAAATAGATCGCTTTTGCGAACATCTAATTGGGTTTCCGCATTGGCTACCGCACTGTCCAAAGTCTTTTTTAAGAGCCTAGCTCCCTTCAAGGGACTATTTAACAACTGCACGTTGGCATTTTCTACGCTCATGCCTCGAACTAGTCCGGCAGCAAGCCTTGCTTTTCGAGGAGCGATTCGCACATATCTGGATTTAGCTTTTGCATTTTGCATTCTTGAATCCTTATTCTCTAACTCTTATTAACTAGCAGCCGGGGCTGGAGCTGCTGGCGCTGCAGGCGCTGCTGCACCACCACCACCACCTGCACCACCTGCTGCTGGGGTTGGGGTTGTTACTGCTTTCTTCAAGGGGTGTCCTTTAAATGTACGTGTATGAGCAAATTCCCCTAATCTATGGCCCACCATGTTTTCCGTTACATAAACGCTTATAAATTTTCTGCCGTTATGCACATCGAAAGTAAATCCCACCATTTCCGGTATGATCATCGATCTTCGGGACCAGGTTTTAATTGGTTTTTTTGTCCCTTCCTTCCCCTGTCTTTGAATTTTTTCCAGGAGATGGTGATCTACAAATGGACCTTTCTTTAACGATCTTCCCATAGAACTTTACCTAACCTTAAGGTTTACGTTTTTTCACTATCCACTTATTGGTCTTCTTCAATGAGCGGGTTCTATATCCTTTAGCATATTGCGCCCATGGAGATTGAGGGTGGTTACCCTTTCCTCTTCCTTCACCACCACCCATCGGGTGGTCAACTGGGTTCATTGCGACTCCGCGCACAGTGGGACGAATTCCGAGCCAACGGCTGCGGCCGGCCTTTGCAATGACTCGAAGATTATGCTCAGCATTTGAGACCATTCCAAAAGTGGCTTTGCAGTTTTCATTGACCATACGAACTTCACCGGAAGGCATTTTCACAGTCGCATAGCCGCCGCTTCTACCTAGTAATTGAGCAGAAAGACCAGCGGAACGCACCAATTTAGCGCCGCGTCCTGGATAGAGTTCAATATTATGTATGACCGATCCAAAGGGCATATACTTTAATTTCATGCAGCAGCCTTCTTTGAAGGGTGCTTCATTCGAAGAGAGGATCTTATCCCCTACTTTCAATCCCTGAGGAGCGATAATATATCTTTTTTCTCCATCCGCATAGTTGACCAGGGCAATATGTGCAGATCTGTTTGGATCATACTCAATCGCTTGCACAAAAGCGGGAACGCCTTCTTTTTCTCTTCTAAAATCGATAGTTCGGAAAAGCTTCTTATGAGCTCCTCCCTTATGCCTACAAGTGATATGACCATGGTGATTTCTACCATTGGTTCTTCTTTTGGCAGTAAGGAGCTTCTTTATTCTTTTCCTTTTTCCAGGAGTTAACTCCTGCGTTCCAGCCAGTACTAGCTTTCTTTGGCTGGGAGTTATCGGTCGAAATTTTTTCGTCATTTTCTTCTCCTATACCTGCTCATCGATAGTATCCCCAGGAGAGAGGGAAACAATGGCTTTTTTAATAAAAGATGTTCTTCCTACAAAACCACGTACCCTTCTTGTCTTGGGCTTTAAAATAACTGTATTTACAGCAGTGACTTTCACTTTCTTATGCTGATAAATTTCTTCTACAGCTTCAGCGATCTCCTGCTTATTCGCACGCATGTCTACTACAAATACATATTTTGGAGTGTTGCATTTTTTCACTGAGCGGTTGCTGCTAGCATGTTGCAAATTTTGAAGAACTCCAGCTTTTTCAGTTAGATGTCGATGCTTAATAATGCTATAAGGACTTCTTTTTTTGCTCATGATTGCCCTCTCTGTTCAAGGATCGCTAATAAATTGTCCATCGCTCCATCCAGAATTACAAGTTCTTGGCAGAGAGCAAGCTCATAACCGTTAATATTGGGAGCTAATAAATATTTTGCTCTAGGAAGGTTGCGAATACTTTTTAGAAAAAAACCATCCTTGTCAGCGGATGCTTTTCCAAGGAATAGTACTCTTTTTCTGCCTAGACCTGCTGTTTTCATAAAACCAGCAACTTTTTTGGTCTTTGGACCGTCCATTGAGGCAAGATGAAGAACATGGGCTTGATTGCCTTTTAACTTCTCAGCGAGCATTGCTCGAATAGCAGCTCTTCTCTCTTTTTTATTGATGCGCACATGCTGGTCAAACTTAGGTTTTGGGCCCCATGCGCGTCCGCCCCCTTTATATTGAGGAGAGGCCAACGAGCCTTGACGAGCTCTTCCCTGCCCTTTTTGAGGGTGAGGTTTCTTACCTGTATGGTTTACTTGCGCACGAGTCTTAGTACATGCGGACCATTGTCTGGCATTTGCGCGAATTGCAATAATATAATCTTTAATCATCTGGGAGTGCGCTGTGTGCTCTAAGAGAGCATCATCGATCGCTACCTTTCCGATTTCTTTTCCAGCAAGATCGTATTTCTTTAGGTTAACCACAATCGCTCTCCTGCTTACTTCTTAGGTTTAGTTGTTTGTTTTTTCTTAGCCTTGGAAAGATAGACCAGACTGCCTTTACTTCCAGGCACAGCCCCTTTCACAAGAATAAGATGATTTTTCTCATCGATATCAAGCAAAGCAAGATTTTGAACGGTCATATTGTCACCGCCCATGCGAGAAGCTCTCTTACCATTAGGCAAGCATCTACCGGGAGTAGTTCTCATACCAGTAGAACCTGCGTGGCGATGGAATCCGGAACCGTGGGCGCCAGGACCGCCGGCAAACCCGTGCAGCTTGATCACGCCTTGATAGCCCTTTCCTTTAGACTCGCCCGATACATCCAGGAATTCAGTACCTGAAAAATAAGTTACCCCGATTTCCTGACCCACTTGAAACTGCTGTGCGTCATCAACCCTGGACTCAGTCATGTGCCGGCAAGCAGCTGTTTTTGCTTTAGCAAAGTGACCTTGCTGGGGTTTAGGGATAAGTTTTTTAGCTCTATTTTCAGAAACAATACCCATTCCTAACTGGATCGCATCGTAGCCATCGGACTCTTTTCGTTTGATCTGCGTTACGACATTTGGATGAGCAAGAATAACAGTGCAAGGAATGACCTTACCGTTTTTATCAAAAAATTGGGTCATTCCAATTTTTTTTCCCATTAAGCGAAGAGACATATTTTTTTCCTTCATTGCTTTGCCTGAAGCGGCAAAGGTGAATTTTTAGGCCCTTCCAAGTGAGATATTTCTCTTGGATGGGTTAATATTTAAAATACTCCAGACAATATAATCTGAAAGTCTGATTCCCCTCAAGAAAAATTCATTTTTTATTCGTTTTTTTCCCGGGAAAATGGATTTTTTCCCCATGTCTTAAAAGGCGCCTGCTTTTGAAAAAATCCCTCTCTTCGTGGGTGTGTTCAACTAGCTTTTTTAGGTCAGACACCCTAGATTCCAATGGAAGTTCTAAAATAACAGGTTCCTCACTCTCCCTCTCTATAGAAATTTGAATCTTAGCCAATTTGGGAACAATGAGGGTGGTAGTTTCAGTATAGGCATCAGATAGCCCGGTTAGGTCCGCATAGAGAGTAGGCTTTGCCTTTTTTAAAATCTCTTTCGTAGAGGCTTTATCTTGAAAGCAATAGGTTCCAGGTTTTTTGACTTCCCCATCAATATGTATTTGAATAGTTTTAGAGAGATACTTAGGGGAGTTAAGAGCAAATTCTGCTCCTTTACAGGATATCCAAGAGATCGTAGCAAGAGTTAGAAGAAAGCCCAGAACGGATGCTAGAAAGACCCATTCTTTGTAGGAAAGATTTTTTTTCATAAAAAAAGCCCTGGAGAATCCAGGGCTCATATTAAAGTAAGTTGAATTAGTTTTAGACTGCGCCGCTAGCTAGTTCAAAGCGTCTTTTCGCGTACATATCTTCGAGGTTATGGGTCATTGTCTCTTTATAGAAATGGCTCCAAATTGCGAATATAACCGTTGCAGTTGAAATAGTTAAGAGAACTACAGATGGAATTAGGGCGATCTTAAAGATAATCCCTAATAGTCCAATAGCAGCAGTAGTAATGCTGCAAGTAGCCTTAGCGATTTTGATGTAGCTTAAACGTTTTTCTTCAGTAGGTCTTACAAATTCATGCTCTTTAGCACCTTTAGCTCTTCCTTCCGCGATCTTAGCATTTTGAGCGTCGATGGCATGGAAGGACTCAGCTATATCATTGGATTCAACAGTAATGTCAGCAGCGTGAGCAGTAATTTTTACAGGATTAGTGGGTATCCAGAAGGTAAGTAAGTTTGTAACATCACTGATGAGTTCAAAGATTTTGACAACAAACTTTCTCAGTTTAGCAGAGACTGAATCATCAGAAACAGCTCCCGCTTTTTGCTGTTCTACTTGAAACTTATATTCTTCATGAGCAGCTACCGCTCCACCAAAAGTATGGCCTATCTTTCCCGCCAAACCCAAATGATCCGTTGTTTTAATTGCGGCTTCAGTCCTTTCGCCACCAGCAACTCCAAGTTCACGAGCCCAGCTAAATGCTAGTTTCGCCACTTGACACTCACGGTGGAAACCTGATCCACTGCCGGCCCATTTACCAAATATGTTGGTTGCTGCATTAAAGGTAACGGTTGGTTTTTGTTGTGGAATATGAGTTTTTGCATGGATAAGGGAAGTTGCTGTTGACATAGAGAAATACCTCTTTTTATTTTTAATGAAGGAAAAGGATACTTTTTTCACTCATTAAAGTAAAGCGATAATAAGAAATAAATCTTTGTAAAAGAAGATGTTAAGTAAAATTTTTACTAAAAAGTAATTTTCCCTTTAATCCCTCTTAGAAACGAGGAAGGGTCCATCGCCTTTTTCCCTTCCATTTGGACTTCAAGTATTGCAAGAGCAGAATCCAAACAATTAATTACTAGAGGGTAATCTGGATGTTTCATTACTTCTCCGGGAGCTTCACCCTTTAAAAAAGTAAGTTTAGTTTTTAAAATTTTTACTCTTTTTCTCTCTCCCTCAATTTGCGCCCAAGACCATGCTCCCGGCTTTGGCGATAAAGCTCTCACTAAATTATGTACTTTGCTAGCTGGAAAATCCCAAGCAATTTGAAATTCTTCGGGAGTCAATTTTTTTGCATAGGTAGCATCATGATTATTCTGTTTTGTTCCTGAGACAGCGCCTTTTTCAAATTTCAAAAGAGTATTTTTTAGTAATGGTTTTGCGATTTCCAATAGCTTTTCTGTCAGCTCCCCTGTATTCATATCTTCAGAAATAGCAATCTCACTAACGCCCAAAATATCTCCGGCATCTAGTTCTGGGATAATTTTCATCATGGTAATGCCTGTCTTTTTTTGGCCGTCCATAAGGCATCTTTGAATGGGAGCTGCTCCTCTATATTTTGGAAGAAGAGATGCATGGACATTGATTGATCCGAATTTTGGCACATTCAGAAGATCTTGTTTTAATATTTGACCATAGCCCACTACTACGAAAAGATCTGGACTTAAAAGAGCAATTTCTTGGATGAAAGCGGGATTGGAAGCTTTTTCTGGTTGAAAGATGGGAATAGATGGCGCAAGTTCTACTGCTGTATTTTTTACCGCACTAAAGGAGAGGTTTTGAAATCTACCTCTTTCTCTATCAGGCTGTGTAACGATCGCAATTGGAAGAATGTTTTCTTTGATAAGATATTCTAAAAGAGCAGCAGCAAAGTGAGGTGTTCCAAAGAATATAAACTTACACTTACTTTGCATGCTTTTTAACGATAAGCTCTTCTATTTCGTCCATTTCTTCTTCGGAGTCCATGGATTCATCGTCGCCGAAGGTGGATTGAAACCCGATCAGACCGCGCTTCGAGGTTCTGCAAAATTGTATCCAATGAGCGATTTCAGGAATTGTTTCAATTTCGCCTTCAATTGTTTTGAGAGCTTCATCTAATTTGAGTCCTGAGCGGTAGGTAATTTTAAACGCTTTGCTCAAAGCTTTTCTGACATCAAATGCAAATTTATGTCTTTTTAGACCAATGATATTTAAGCCGCCAAGACGGTAGGGAGATCCCCCGCCAATAGTGTAGGGAGGAACATCACGAGATACTCTGCTAAATCCGCCGACCATAGCATAGCAGCCGATACGTGAAAACTGATGGATGGGGGTCATCCCACCAATGATCGCATAGTCATCAATAGTGACATGGCCTGCCAGCATAGCGCTATTAGCCATAATCACATGATTTCCTAAAACACAGTTATGTGCGATGTGGCAGTAGGCCATGATCAAACAGTTATCTCCAATCCGAACTGCGCTGTTTTCTTGACAAGAGGAGTTGATGGTCGCAAATTCCCGGATCTCACAATTTTTACCAATGATAACGTAGGTTTTTTCTCCACGAAACTTTAAATCCTGGGTCTTAGTTCCGATGCTAGCGCCAGGCCATATTGTTGACCCAGCTCCAATTGTCGTAAACCCATCAATGTAAGCGTGGGATTTAATGGTGACATTGTCTTCTAATGTAACATTTGCTTTCACTACGGCAAAAGGTTCAATCACCACATTTTTGCCGAGCTTTGCTCCTTTTTCTACAATTGCTT
>DATIJO010000034.1:0-4067 GCA_035478555.1 Chlamydiales bacterium | reverse complement strand
TGTCAGGCCCGGCGTTGGCGGCTGTTGTACAGGAGTAGGGGCTGAGGTTTTTGCAGGTCCTCCTCCTTCTTCCATATACTGCTGAAATAATCTTCCATCAGGCTGTACCCTGGTCTTTTCAGTGTCAATTGCCTTACCAGGCTCTATGCGTTCACGTTCTACTCTTTCTTGGCTCATAATTATTTCGCTTTAGGATGATGTTTTTTAGGTTTGATTTCGGCAGGGCCTGCATCTTTTTTAATGAATTTATCCACAAAATCTAGTGCTGTTTTGGAGAGATTTTTAATGAGCTTGTCGGGTGATTTTTTCATCTCTTTCAAGATCTCTTCACCGCGATCTACTGCATTAGGGGACATGGTCAAGCATAAGCCCAAAAAGGTACTTGCCATTTCATTATTGGGTTCTTTTTTAAGCACATCTTCAAATAGCTGGACTGCTTGTCTTAGCTCTAATTTATGAAGATGCAGATAGCCAAGTCCCACTTTTGGCAGAGTATTTTGCGGATCTAAAAGCTGGGCAGCTTTAAAGAGCTTTACAGCCGAATCCTCATCCGCCTGGTTCACTGCAATGAACCCGGCTTCTAAAAATAGGACAAAGTCATCTTTAAATTTAGTAATGTCCGTCATTAAGCTGCTATCCTATTATTGCGGTTTCTGGTTACGGACGGCCGTGTTGATGATCGAGTTTACCTGAGAGATCAGGTTTGAGATCGATTCACCCACCTGGGTCACCTGGCTCATTTGGAATTGGATGAGCAGGAATTGTCCTGGAGCTGCTTGGCTCAATTTACTTGCAAGTGCACGGATTTGCACGACCAGCGCAGATTGCATGGTTTTATAGTGTGCAATCAGTGTTTTAAAGGATAGAATTACCTTATTCTGTTCTGAGATAAAATCAGCCATTTATTTACCTTGTTTTGATTTTGCTACCTTTTTTAAAACTCTCTGCAAGGAAGCATATCCATGCAGAAGGATGCCATATTGATCAAAATCATCTTGGGATTGTCCATCGCGGAGCAATTTTTTTAATTCTTCTGTCCGATCTTGAATCTTATGGAAAATTTCTTTGGCTTTGGCTGGAGACTTTGCAAGTTCCACTTCTAAATCAAAGGCAAATTTCTCTTTAGGTTTCTGTTCCAGTCCAAACATTTTTACTTCCTCATTTGCTAATAGCATCTAGGGATTTCTCCTACCGGCTGTAGTCTATTTTATATTTCAGCCCATCTTTTTCAAGCACAATCATGCTCGGGAGGATCTTCGAGACTCTCATCCCGTCCAAATTATTGCCCACAGTAAGGATTCTTCCATTCACAATCACGCTAAAATTTCTGTGGTCCTCTAGAGAAAAGCCGGTCACCCGATAATTTTGGGTTATATCCATGAGAGATGATTCCGCAGACGATGGTATAGCGAAATTTT
Organism: Chlamydiales bacterium; assembly: GCA_035478555.1. Lineage (GTDB taxonomy): Bacteria > Chlamydiota > Chlamydiia > Chlamydiales > SM23-39 > DATIJO01. Next base: position 2,649 of record DATIJO010000034.1, on the reverse strand, counting down.
TTAGACTGCTGACGCCGCGAAGACCTCGTATTTCATGAACAAGTGCATCAAATTCCCTCTCCCGTTTTTCATTATATCTTCCAACCAGCACTACCTGGCCGCCGGCAAGCTGCGCTTGTACTGCAGAAAAGCCTTGAGCTTGGAGTAAACTTAATATCTGGGTATTTAAATTGGTCTCAACGACTACATCATTTTGTAGACGGTCCAGGAAGGGAAAATTGACACTCAAGAATTCGGTCAGTCTTTCATACTGATCTAAGGATGGCAAAAATCCTGTAACTACAAACTTTCCTGCCTGAGGAGAGTAAATACTGATTCCTCTAAAGCCGCCATTTTCGGTAAGAACATCATTAGCCATTCTCCAGACGTTTTGATCGACGATCACATTGTTTTCAATGCTATCAATAAAGGGAAGAGAGCTTAGGGAGAACCTTAGCTCTTCTGCTTCAATGGGAGTTAAAACATGGCCCACTAAAAATAATTTCCCTGAAGAGGGCGTATAGGAAAATTCTACCCCTTCAAACCTCTTTATTACGTTCTTAATTTCACCTGTTTGATCTTTTACCGCTACATGCGTAGTTTCTGGCTTAAATAGGGAAAAGAAACTAACAAAGGCGATAAAGACAATAAGAGCTACAGCCCCTGCAGCGATTAAATAGGGGTAGGGGATCGCCTGTTTCTTCCAGGGGATCTTTGCTAGCGCCTCCGCTTTGATCTCTTCTCTTATCTCTTCTCTTTTGGACGGCTCATAACGGGAAGGCCCGGGAGAATAGATGGTCTCTGTTTCCGCTTCTCTGTCGATGATCAAAAAGGTGGTAGTGCCTAAAGCGACCAGGTCTTGCGGGGTGACAGGTCTTTTTTCCTGGATTGGGATCCCATTGATCAAGGTGCCGTTTTTTGACCCTAAGTCTTCAATTTCCGCCTTGCCTTGGGCATCGATGGAGAGCTTTGCATGATTTCTGGAAACACTTAAGTCTTGAAAGACAATATCAGAGGATTCGGTGTCCTTTCCGATGACATAACTATGATTTTTTTGTAGGCCGATCTCAGCCCCTGCATTCGGCCCTGAGATCACTTTTAAGATGAGAGGCGCTTCGCCAAGAAGATTGAAAGGGAGCTCTTCGATGTTCTCTACATCTTCAAAGATCGTATCGTAGGCGGTCTTTTCTTCTTCCTCTTTCTTCTCTTCTTCCTGAGGAGGGAGATCTTCAGCAGCAATTTCTTCTTCCACCTCTTCATCCGGCTCCTCTGCAGGAGGAGAAGGTTCTTCTTCTTCGGGAATTTCGGTGATACTTGTAGGCTCTTCTTCTTCAAAAATAGCGTCAAAGGCTGTGTCGGTGATTTTTTTCTCTTTTTTCTCTTCCGCTTCGCCTATTTCCTCATCTGAAAAGACAAAGGTATTTTGACCGATCTTAAGCAGGTCTCCCTCTTTTAAAAGATAAAAACCCTTAAATTCCTCATCATTGACCGTGCAAGGGTTTACTCTACTTAAGTTCTTAACTAAAATCCCTTCGTCTGTCTTCTTGCAAAGCAGATGCTTTCTAGAAACAGTGCTATCTTCAAGTAGAAAGTCCGATTGATCGGGGTCTCTTCCAATGACCCACTCTTCTCCTTCCGAGAAGTCGATGATCAGGCCTTTTAATGGGCCTTCTTCTGCTAATAAATGCCAAGCCATCTTATTAAATTAGTCTCTGAGCTTCTTCTTTTGCTTTTTGGATTTGTGTACGCCAATAAAGCAGATAGTTAACAAATTCTTCGAGGCTCTCTTTAAACGCCCTGTAGTTTATCTCATAAGGCAAAGCTAAAGAGAGTGTCAAGTACTTCTCATCCTTATCTAAACCTATGGAAGATCCGCCCGTGCCTTGCCCTAACATATTTGCCTGCATGATCGAAATAAACAGATCTTCTCTCTTTTCTTTGGGGCACTCTTCTATTTTCGCATCGATCAAAACACCGGGCTGCAGTTCGATAAATGTCACAATAACCGTTGGAGCAACTTCAAAAGTGTACGTACCTTTCACTTCAGCAGGTAGGGTCAATTCAAACTCTGCGGCAAGATCTTTCACTAGTTGTTTAAGCATGACAACAACCTCTACATTCATTATTGATTCTTTGCCGATTTAAAAACCACAGTCACTTTTTTTTTGAATTTAGTCTTTGATTAATACTGACTAATTTTAGACTACTAAATAAACGTTAGGTTTTTTAGGTTTAACAGCTAAAAAATGTACGCAAGTGTTAGGATGACCAGGTTTACTTATCTTTTCTTGTGATTGTCTAATTTCAAATCCTGAACGGGAAATGATCTCTAGCGCGATCTCTTTTGATGGGTAAAAATGTGCACCAATTTTGCGTATAAGTTCAAGATCAGGATCTTTTGTTGAAGGCTCAAAAAAGATAGTGCCAACAAAAATTCCCCCAAGTCGAAGAGCCTTGAAAATCTTTGCTAATGTGGGTTGCAGGTTTACTGGTGTTATATAGGGAAGTGTATCTTCGCAGATCACTAAATCCACATCTTCCGGGTATTTACAGGAGGAAATATCGCCAATAATAAACGTAGGAGTCGTAGGAGGATTAAACTGATTCTGATGCTTCTTATTCCAAGCAGCTGTTAAATCACTGAGCGCCTTACGATAGACAACTGTTGTT
>DATIJO010000033.1:0-5878 GCA_035478555.1 Chlamydiales bacterium | reverse complement strand
AAGCTTTAGTATTTCTCAGGGTTTTAAATCTGGCTTGCTGCTGGATGGTCAATGATTTTAATGCGCTCGAAAATCTCTCACGCGTTTTTTCGCTTAATCTTTTCCAATGCCATATCACAAGTGTACAACCTCTAAGAGCTTTAACCTCTCTACAGGTGCTCTATCATGACCGAGATTTTGATCCGAGGCCACTTCAAAATCCCCTGATTCGCTGCATCAAATTGGGAAGGAGATAACCTTAGTTCCTAATTTTTCAATAAACCTACGATCATGCGTAGCTGCTATCACTAGCCCTTCGAATTTAGCTATTGCATCTTCCAGCTCTTCAATGATCGCGGGCGAGAGGTGGTTGGTAGGCTCATCAAGAAGAAGGACATTGGCATTGTTTAACATTAAAGGAAGTAGCTGCAGTCTTCTTTTCTGCCCAAGACTTAAAGAGGATATGGGCTGATGGATGAGGCGATCTTCAAAGAGGTCGATTCTGCGAAGCCGGCTTCTAAGCTCCTCTTCGGGAAGGGAGAACTGTGCTTGCAGATAGGCAAGGGGAGTGATGGAATCATCTTCAAAATGGATCTCTTGGGGTAGATAGCCAACGATGGCGGTAGGTGGAAAAGAGAAATGTTGAAGGTTCTTTAAGAGCGTGGTCTTGCCGCAGCCATTTGGGCCGGAAAGGATAATACGATCACCAGGTTTTGCATCAAAGGGGAGCTGTCCTGAAAGGGACTCTGGATGAAAGACAATCCCTGTGTAGTATTTGGGAAGAGGATTGTCAGATAAGACAATCTTTTCCAAACGGGATTTTGCTTGGGCTATTTTTTTTCTTTTAGAGCTTATATGTCTTTCGCCTCTACGATCATAGGCCATGATATTTCGATCTTTTGGAGGAGGGGGCTTTTTGGTGGAAAATGTCTCTCCTTTAATAAAGCTATTTAACTCTTTGATCTCTTCTTTTTGTGCTTGATAGGAGGCGATTTTTTCTTGGAGTTCCTTTTTCTTTGAAACAAGGTACTCTTCGTAATTTCCAGAATAGTAGCGAAGCGATCCCTCCTGAATTTCTAAAAGGCCGTTTGCTACCCGGTTGATAAAAGTTCTATCATGGCTGATCAGCAGAAGGGCTCCTTGGTATGACTGCAGATAGCTTTCAAGCCAAAGAATTGCCTCTTTGTCCAAATGGTTAGTAGGTTCGTCCAAGATGAGAAGATCATAGGGTTTTAAAAGAAGATAAGCTAGCTGAGCGCGCCTTAGTTCTCCTCCGCTTAAGGAAGAGAGTGATCTAGTAAGAGGGATATGATCTAATTTTAAAGCTTCTAAACACTGAGTTACAAGATAGCCTCCCTGTTTTTGGAACTCCTCATAAGTAGATTCCCATTCTGCAAGACTTACCGGCAATTGTTCCTCTAACTGAGATAGTCTCTTTTGCAGAGGTAAAAGGAACTCTTCCAAAGTGATAGCTAGATCGGTTGGGGGATTCTGGGAGAGATACCCGATTTTGATGCCCGGAGTGATGGACACACTGCCGGCATCTGGACAGATCTCACCTATAGCAAGCCTTGCCAGGGTGGTTTTGCCGCTGCCATTTTCCCCGATCAGGGCAAGCCTTTCTCCTCGGCTGATCGTGAGAGAAAGCCTAGAAAAGAGGGTTTTTGGCCCAAAACTAATAGAAAGTGATTGAAACTGAATAAGTTGGAATGAACACATAAGCTAACCTTAATTTAAATTATTGATATTTAAAGAATTAAGGTTAGATTCTCACGGAACATCTCCTTGAAGATTACCTTTATTCTAACAAGAGCATGCTTTTTATTAAAGATATTTATTGTTTGTTTGATTAATTATTAAAAAATTGCTATAATATCATCAATTAATCAATAAAATGGCGTAATAATTATGGCAGCAATATCAGACTCAATATCCAGTTTTTTAAGTCTTGATCCCGATGAATTTCAAGCACCCCCAGTTCAAACGGCAGCAGCTCCTGAAGAAACGGACATGCAAACAATTGAGAAGGAATTGGCAGAGATTGACGCAAGACTACTGAAGACTCCAGATGCTGACAGAGTTATGATGATTGAGGGATTAAATGATGAAATACCGTTTGAAGATCCTCTGCTTGGTTTGTCTGGTGCGATTCCTGGACTAGGTATTTCTCTAAGCGCTTCCATTTTTGATCTCTGTGAGATGGTAGTAAGAAAAATCGATCAATTAAAAGGCCAAATTCAAGAATTTGATGAATCCGGGGAAGGTAGACATATAGCTCGAGCATTAACTCGAGATATTGATGCAAAAAAATACTTTGCTAAGCAATCAAATGCATATAGAACTCATATAAAGAATAAAATGCACCTTGAAGAATTAGGTGTTAGTGACCAAGATCCACTCTATCTTTTGGGCAAAAGAAGATTGGAGCTTTTAGACCGTAAATATGAATTAGAATTTATGGCGCTGCAAGCAAGAGTAGAGGTTCTAGAAGGCACTCTTCAGGGAATGATATTTCGACAAATGTTTGATCTTGGGATGGCAATACCTAAAATCATCTTAACCCCTACTATGACTGAGCTTCGTGCCTTATATGGAAGACAGTACCATGTAATTAAAAAGATCTTCTCCGATCCTCCTAGCTTTGCGTAAAAATTATTAGTATAAACCCATTTTTTTAGCGTCTAGTAATAATCTGGAATAAGGGTTATGATAGATCCCGAAAAAAATAATTTATACTATGGACGCCCTCCAGTACCAAAAGAAGACTAAGCTTGCCATTTTTCTCTCTAGCCTTTTGAGCGAGCCGCTCTTTACGGTCTACGGGTTTGTGGCATTGATCTTGTGTAAGGATTTGCATGCAACAGCCCTGCAGATCTCTATCCTTACAATGCTAAGGCCTGTGGTCTCTATTTTCTCTTTTTATTGGAGCGCGGGGCTTTCAAAAGGAGGAGGAAAGAATCTTCGTTCCAATATCATTGGAGCGGGACTTTTGGGAAGGCTTCCTTTTCTTTTCTTTCCGTTAGTAAATGATCCTTGGTATGTGATCGGGGCAAGCGCTATCTATATGCTCTTTTTCCGAGCGGGAAATCCTGCTTGGATTGAAATTTTAAAGCTGAACATGCCAAGCGAGGCAAGGCATAAGAGCTTTTCTTTAGGACACACGCTAAGTTATTTGGAAAACATTGTTCTCACTCTTGCCTTTGGAGCCTTTTTGGACAAGGACCCGGGGCTTTGGCGGGTGTTATTTTTTAGTTCCGCCCTTTTGGGGATGGTAAATCTTTTGATCTTTGCAAGACTTCCCATCAATTATAAGATGGAAGCAGCGCCTCAGCCAATGGGATCTTTTAAGGAATTTCTTCTGCGCCCCTGGAAAACTAGCTGGGAGCTTTGCCGAAATAGGCCGGATTTTGCCCGATTTCAATGGGGGTTTATGTTGGCAGGGTTTGGGATTATGGTCCTGCAGCCTGCGATACCGATGTTCTTAGTGGACAAGCTCCATATTACCTACATGGACTTTGGTATTGCGCTTTCGCTTTGCAAGGGACTTGGTATTACTCTCTCATCCCCGTTATGGGCTAGGGCGATGAATAAGCTTTCGATCTTCACCATGGCAAGATGGGTCTTTTTTCTTTTCAGCCTTTTTCCTCTTTTTCTCATCTTTTCTCCCTCGAATCTTTTTTGGCTTTATTTGGCTTATACTTTTTACGGGATTGGCCAAGGAGGAAGCCATCTGGTCTGGAATTTGTCAGGCCCTAGCTTTTCTGGAAAGCAAGATAGTTCGATCTATTCAGGGGTCAATGTGATGATGGTCGGCCTTCGCGGGGCTGTCGCTCCTCCTTTTGGAGGCTTTCTCACAGCTGTTATGGGACCATTTGCGACCATTCTCTGCGCTATAGGCGTTTCTATCTCTAGCGTCTTTTTTATGAAGGCAAAAGACAGAACTCAGAAAGCGCAGGGATAAAAAAATCCTTTTTTCGATATTTCTTTCATTGTATATGAGATTTAAACAGCTCATAGATAGACGGAAAGATGAGATTTTACCCATATTACAAAGGGTTTTGTCTTTTATGTATTGCGGTTTCTTCGTTTGCTTTTACAGAGGAGCCAACTCCAGTGGAACAAGCAAAAGAAGAGGTCGCTGTCTTTTTGACACGCTCGGATAATATTCCGGAGCGCGGTCACACGCCTACAGATACCTATTTTGAGGGCTATATCCAGGCCCTTGTCGATATGCACTATCATGAGTTTAGTGTAGTTGTATTTGTGAAAGAGAATGAAGTTTGGCTGTCCAATCTTCCGCATAACGATCTTCTTTCAAGAAGTATCATCACTTTTGTGAGAGATGTTCCCGGAGTAGAAGATGTGCATATATTGGACGGAGTGCCGGAGGCAGAGGAGGAGATCAGGGACAAGTATGTGGAGCGGCCTCATCTTAAAGGAGAGTGGTTTCCTCAGCTAACGGTTCTCTATCAACCTATGATGGCAAATCCCAGGGAGATCGACTACTCTCTTGGCTGGAGGCAGGGAGATAGGGTCATTGGGCACAAATGTGTTCAGGTCTCAATGGGCGATGAATTGGGGCTCTACCGCTGGCTTGATGTATGGAACTATGGAGATATCCAGGTAAGTATCTCTGCTTGCATTTGGTCTGTCTTCAATATGGACCCGCATCCCAATATTGTAGGTGGATCAGCAAGGCTTGTGAACACCGACTTTTTTGTGGGTGTTCCATTTAGTTATGCGGTCAACAAATGGTCGTTTCGTTTGATGGGATATCACATCTCCTCGCACTTAGGGGATGAGTTCATGGTGGATATACCTAAAGTTCGTAGGATCAATCCAAGCTTTGAAGTGGTAGAGGGAATGGCCTCTTTTCAGGCTTTAAATTGTCTTCGACTCTACGGTGGTATGGGAGTGATTGTGCATTGGGATGAGACTTTTCCAATGAAGCCAATTTACTTTCAGTACGGACTAGAATTTAGATTTATAGGCACCAAATTCCATTGTCAAAGACTATATGGAACGCTATTTTTGGCAGCCCACTTTAGAAGCGTTCAGTTTCTCCATTGGGGATTTGATGGAACATTTGTAGGCGGCTATGAGTTCAGTAAACTGCAAGGCATTGGCAGAAAGATGCGCTTTTTCGTTGAATACCATAACGGCTTCTCACTAGAGGGCCAGTTCATGAAAAGGCATACTCAATATATAAGCTACCTATTCTCGTATGGCTTTTAACACCATTCTTGCAGCGCGTTCGCCGGATTCAACAGCGCCTTCCATAAAGCCGGGGCTTTGTAGGGAAGTATGTTCTCCTGCAAAAAAGATCTGTCGGTTGATGGGACGGAAAATCTCTCTTACTGTTTCACCAAAATATTCGCATTTTTTATCAAACGCATCATATTGATCCACACCCCAGCAAGAATAGCTTCCTTTAGAAAATTCTTCTTGTGACCAGTTGATGGCAAAAGGAGAGTCGATCATTTGAAGAGAGGTAAAGTGGGTGTTTAGCTGGGAGAGTTTGGAATCTACAATAGAAGGGACTTGCCCATAATTGAAACGGCCTGCAATGCCTCCCGAATAGATAGTAAGGATAGTTCCATCAAAGTTTGGCCAGACAAGCATATCATCAAGAACAAGAAAATCGAGTGGAACTGAATCAAATCTTTGGATAGGGAATAAAATCTTGCTATTGGTGCCGTAGTGTAAGGAAGAGATAGTATCGATATCTGGGATCAATCCTTGTTCAATGGTTATATCTTTAAAAACAGGACAAGGGATGGTCAAAATGAGAAAATCTGCTTCTACTTCTTCATCTGCAAATCCTAAAACGATTTTTCCCTTTTTATTTCTTGAGAGCTTTTTTAGGGGAGAGGAGAAGTGCACCTTGCCTTGAATGGAA
>DATIJO010000032.1:0-5007 GCA_035478555.1 Chlamydiales bacterium | reverse complement strand
TTTTTCTACATTAACACACCGATCATTACAGGATCCGACTGCGAAGGCGCAGGTGAGATGTTCCATGTGACCACCTACGATCCAACCGCAAAAGAGCCTCATAAAGATTATTCCGATGATTTTTTCAAAAAGCCTGCCTTTTTAACTGTTTCAGGTCAGCTCAATGGAGAGTGCTTTGCCTGCGCGATGAGCGATATCTACACCTTTGGCCCAACCTTTCGAGCAGAAAATTCCAATACATCAAGGCACTTAGCTGAATTTTGGATGATCGAACCGGAAATGGCCTTCTGCGATCTCACAGGAAATAGAGAATGCGCTGAAAGCTATGTAAAATTTGTCACGGAATATGTGTTAAATGAGTGCCCAGAAGAGATGGCATTTTTTGATAAGTTTGTAGAAGTTGGCTTAATCAAAAGATTAGAGAATGTTCTTCACTCTCCTTTTGCCCATCTTACCTACACCGAGGCCGTTCAAATCTTAGAAAAAGCACCGAAAAAATTTGAATTCCCTGTCCAATGGGGTATTGACCTTCAATCGGAGCACGAGCGATATCTTGCTGAAGAACATTGTAAAAAACCTGTCATTTTGACCGACTACCCTGCCAAGATCAAATCCTTCTATATGAGATTGAATGACGATGGAAAAACCGTTGCAGCAATGGATATGCTTGTTCCCAAGATCGGCGAACTTGTCGGCGGATCTCAAAGAGAAGAGAGATTGGATGTTCTGGAAAGAAGGATCGAAGAGAGCAGACTTTCCAAAGAAGACTATGCTTGGTACTGCGAATTACGGGAGTATGGCACTGTACCCCACAGCGGATTTGGGGTAGGCTTTGAAAGGCTTGTCCTTTTCATAACCGGCATGGAGAATATCCGAGACGTGATCCCGTTTCCAAGGTATCCTGGGCACGTGGAGTTTTAAGCTTTGGTCCCTTCTTGTTTTTTCCTGATAGATCTCCCAGAGTTTGTCAACTTCATCTAGAAGCATATTTTCTGCGATGTGTTGGGCCTGCTGGTATTTTTCCCTTTTTAACCGCTGCAGATTGTCCAGCATTTGCAAGTTATAAAGAGAAATATTGGGAATAAGGGACACATCCGGATGCACATTTCTTGGCATGCTTAAATCAAAGATTAGAATAGGTTTATTAGATCTAATCTTTTCATCGATCAGATACCCATCGGACCTACTACTGCAGATCACCCCATCAAAAGAAGATAGATCATGAAACTTTTGCCAGGGAAAAAAGCTGCATCCCCATTTTTTTGCATACTCCTCTGCAGCTTTTTGTCTCGATGCTAAAGATACTTTGCATCCCTTCAGCAAAAAAAAGGGGATCATCCTACGGTTGACTTCAGAAAACCCAATAAAAAGAAATGACTTCTGGCTAGAAGCAAGATCCCAAATGGTCTCTTTTAAGCTAGGCAGTCCCTTTACTAAAAGACATTCATTCCTGATTCCTTTGGCCACTTTGAAAGATTTCTGAAATAAAAAATGAAGAGCTGATGGCAAATGATGAAGAGTTGATGCAGTGTGATAAGCAGACTTTACCTGGTTTTGGATTTCAGTCTCCCCAAATACTGCACTATCCACTCCTGATGTGACTTGGCATAGATGTAAAAAAGCCTCTTTTCCAAAGAGGTAGATAAAATGTTCCTCTAAGCGATCTCCTAAATAATGCCTTAGAAAATCTGATAACTGCTTTTGCTTTTCTCTTAGCTCTAGACCGCTAAAGTAGATCTCAATGCGGTTACAGGTAAAAAGAATTACCACAGGAAAAGGACAAAGCCGCAAATCAGGAGAGAGTTTTTTTACTATCTCTTCCCGTACTGTTAAATCAGCAGTCTTATAGCTACAAAAAGCAACGCCAACATGCATAGGAATCCAAAATATTCTATTTAAAAAATAAATGCAAAAAGCATAAACTTTTCCGCCTTATGTCGGCTGCCGCTATAAAAAAATCCCCAGCATCGTCCACGATAGAAGCCTGTGTTCGCTTGATTGGGGAATTTTCAGATGACAGAACAATTTGTGCGATGATTCGCACCTGCAAAGCTTGGAAAGAAAGTATCAATTCTGATTTTTGGAGATTGCTTTTTAATTATGACTTTCCAGGATTTGCAGAGGAGATAAACGGCAGATCTTTTGCTATTGTTTACAGGGAGGCTGCACTCCTCGATAGAGATTTCTATGTAGATCAATTAGACCGCGCGAACCGTAACCTGCTTGCTTTGAGAAGAGAAGTCGTAGATAAATTTAGAAGTGCAAAAATAAAACGCAAACTTATTGCCATGCCGATTTCAGAGATTTTTGCCTTCATTAACTACTACCTCAACAAAATCGAAAGTCAGAGAAAACGCAATTTAGAATTAAGGAGGGTTATCAATAATCCCGTCTATGAAAATGAAGCCGACAGATTAAACCAAGAATATCAATTTTTCTCCTGGTCAGTCCAGCTTCATAGGCAATTTAAGAATCTAGCCAGATTACAAAAGCAAGCTTCAAACTGTCTTATTCGCTGGCATTTCGGCAAAATCCCACCCCACCTAATTTTGCAGAATATATGACAGCTGTAGCTTCTACTGTTCTTAAACCCTTTTGCTTCGATACAGATAAAAGAATTGGTTGTTCAATGTGGATGGGCCTATCCCGTATTTCTGTAGCTCTTAAAACGCTAAGTCCTACACAAGCATGGATAAAACTTCTGGCCTATACAGACAGAGACTGGGGAAAGATAAAAGGAAATGTAGAATCCAAACCTGAAAAGTTGGAGTTCTATCGCAATAGTTTTGGCAAATGTTTTGAAATTGCTGTTGGAAACCTTCATGCTTTGATTTCCAAATTGCAAGATCACCCATCTGCAACTTTGAAAGAGTTAACATGTCTGATCTCCGAGCCTGTTCATATTCTTAGGCACTGCAAAAGATGTTGCTCTCCAACTATTGTCGTGGATGCTACCCAAGAGAGCTTAGTTTGTTTTGTTGAAGAGGTTCCCAAAAAATGTGATGAGAAGGCTATTTTCAGAAAGGTAGTACAGGAAATGGAGCGCGCTTTTATCTTTCAGGCAATACTAAACGGACTTCCCCAAAAGGTCTAATATCATACTATAGGAAAATCCTCTCCTCTGTAATGACTGAAGAATCTTCTCTTTCGGATAGCCTCTTTTTTGCAGTTTTTTTATCTGTAGTATTGCTGTTTCACTTTGCAAATTTATTGGAAATAGTTTTTCAAGAAGCCTTGAAACGCTTTCACTAGCAAAGCCCTTCTGTTTGGCCCTTGCCCGGATCATGAGACTGCTTCTTCCTTTCCTAATCTCTGCCTTTACCCATGCGCTTAAGTATTCTTCATCTTGAAGATATCCAAGTTGCTTCATCTCTTCTAACAGAGAAGAAATGATAGCCGAGGAAATTCCTTGGGACCTTAACTTCTCCCTAAGTGCTTCAGAATAGTAAGACCTTCTAGCAAGAAGAAATAGCGCATAACTGAGAGCAGACTTTTTTTCTACTTCCTGAATCCAAACTTGCAGCTCTTCCTTCGAAGAAAATTGAGGCTTTGCCTTTAAGGCCCTCTTAAAAAGAAAGCTGGCCGCCTCTTTGATCAAGATGCCGTCCCAAGAGATTTGGATTCTCTTATCTTGGTAATTAATAGTTATCATTGGTACAGAATTGTGCATTTGCTAGTATTAAAGTAAACCCACTGGTTAAAAATATGCCCGGACCTGTACAGCCAAAAGGAACACCTCCTACTCCTGAACCACCTAAGGGCCCAGAAGGAGCACAGCCAACCGGTTTTAAAATGGAAGGAGAGGCAACTGAAACCTTCCTTGGGATGCATGTCACCCATCAGCAAAAAAAAGAGATCTACGCAAACCTCTGTAAACAAATACTTTCAGACATCAAAGAACAGCAGAAAAGAATGCTCAAAGCAAGCCGCAATCTAAGGCTTTCTGAACAGGGTAGACCCACTGAGGATTAAGCACTTAGGAATTATTCCTCTCCTAAGGCACTCAATACCAATAAATTACGACTTAATTATTGAATAATTAATAAATTTAAGGTATAATTATATATGGGGAAACCCATAATAAGGTGATAATTATGACCATTAATATTCTAGATAAAGTAGGAGCGGTAGATAACAATACCACTACCAACTCAGTACCCCCTCCAGCACCCGCTGGTAAATTCCCTTTTCACAAAGCCATGCTTGCTTCAGCCTTAAAGTCTTTAGAACAAGCCATCAATGAAGATACGGCGAAGATCAAAAAGGCGAATGAGGAGTTCAAAAAATCCGTTAATGGCGGGTAACTATAGGAACGTGTTAGAATTCTAACCATGGATTTTGACACGTTTTTTATTTCCCCTGAAGAAGTAGGGGTTCGTTTAGATAAGCTCTTACATCTACGTTTTCAAGAAAAGTCGCGCACCTATTTTCAATACCTGATTGAAAATGGGCTCGTATTAGTGGGCGGTAACGCTGTCAAAAAAAGAGAGACCCTTAAAGAAGGCGACGAAGTTGAGGTCTGCTTTCAGCTGACTCCGGAGCTCTCTTTAGAGCCTGAAAACATTCCCCTAGATATCCTCTATGAAGATGAACATCTTTTAGCGATCAATAAACCGGCAGGAATGGTTGTCCATCCCGCGCCTGGGCATTGGAAAGGGACCTTTGTTAACGCTCTTCTTGGACACTGTAAAAGATCGGCTCTTCCTGAAGAAGGTGTACGGCCAGGGATTGTGCATAGACTGGACAAAGAAACCACAGGCGTGCTTTTAGCTGCTAAAACCCCTCTTTGCCATCAAAGGCTCATTCAGCTTTTTCAAGATAAAAAGATCAAAAAAGAGTATATCGCCGTCACATTGGGAAAACCAACAGCCGGGATTTGTTCGATGCCGATCGGCAGGCATCCTTCCAAAAGAAAGGAGATGGCAATTGTTGAGAACGGCAGGGAATCCGTTACTGAATTTAAGCTGCTTGCCTGGAGCGGAAAATATAGCTTGGTCCTTGCCTATC
>DATIJO010000031.1:0-9812 GCA_035478555.1 Chlamydiales bacterium | reverse complement strand
GTAGATACGGTCACCCTTGGGATTTTCAGTATTTTGTAAATCATCTTCATAAAGAAGGCATCGGTGTGATCCTTGACTGGGTCCCTGCCCATTTCCCAATGGATGATTATGCATTGATCCGTTTCGATGGGACAGCGCTTTATGAACACGCTGATCCTAAGCAAGGCTACCATCCTCACTGGCATACTGCGATTTTTAACTTTGGCCGTCATGAGGTGAGCAACTTCCTGATCGCAAGCGCTCTTTTTTGGTTAAAGGAGATGCATGTAGATGGACTTAGAGTGGATGCCGTTGCCTCACTTCTCTATCTTGATTATGGAAGAGATGCCGGTCAATGGATCCCCAATATTTACGGCAATAACTTTAACCTAGATTCGATTGAATTTCTGAAGCATTTAAATTCCATCGTACATAGTGAGTGCCCGGGAACTCTGATGATCGCTGAAGAATCAACCGCTTTTCAGGGAGTATCCCACACTTTAGAAGCAGGCGGACTCGGCTTTGATTTGAAATGGAATATGGGATGGATGAACGATACTCTCAGATATTTTTCTAAGGATCCCATTTATAGGCCCTATCATCAGAATGATCTTACATTTGGGCTCATTTACGCCTTTCAGGAAAAATTTGTCTCTGTCCTTTCCCATGATGAGATTGTTCATGGAAAGCGAAGCCTATTAAGTAAAATGCCGGGAGATGAGTGGCAGCGATTTGCAAACTTAAGACTTCTCTATAGCTATATGATTTGCCAGCCCGGAAAAAAACTCCTATTTATGGGAGGAGAGATTGGGGAGTATGATGAATGGTACCCAAGAAGATATCTTGAGTGGAATCTTCTAGACTTTCCGTATCATCAAAAGATGCAAAAAATGGTTTCTGATCTGAATCATTTCTATCAGGGCCATGAAGAGCTTTGGAAAAATGATTTTTCCTATACAGGTTTTGACTGGGTAGATTTTGCAGATAATAATGCTTGCATTATCTCTTATCTTAGAAAGTCAGATCACAAGCATCTTGCAATCGTGCATAACTTTACCCCTGTCTACCGAGAGCACTATGGAATACCTGTAAAAAATGTGAAAAGAGTGAAAGAGGTATTTAATACCGATCATGAGATTTATGGCGGCTCGAATAAACTCAACGCCGAGATTCAGATTGGTGGGGATTGGGGTTTTTATGCAAATATTGCTCCACTTGCTACAATGATCTTTGAGGTGGATTTTGGCTAAGATAAAAACTCAAGAAGATTACATACGGTCAGTAGAAGAGCTGATAGAGCATGATAAAAGATATTACGATCTCCACAAGCCGGCTATTTCCGACTTTGAGTATGACCAACTTGTAGAATCAGTGGAAGAGTTTGAGAAAGCAAATCCTGACATGATTTTGCCGAATTCTCCCACCAGAAGAATTGCGGAAGCTCTCACAGAAGGATTCAAGCAGGGGACCCATGTTGCTCCCATGCTTTCTCTTGCCAATACTTATTCCAAAGACGAGCTGCAAAACTTTATCATCCGAGTTCAAAAGCTACTTCATAAAGAAGAGGTTCTCTTCTCTACAGAGCTTAAAATTGATGGGACCGCTATCTCCGTCCGCTATGAAAAAGGAAAACTTGTTCGGGCGCTTACTCGTGGCAATGGAAAAGTAGGAGATGATGTCACTGCTAATATCAAGACCATCAAAACTATCCCTCTACAGTTAAAAGGGGACTATCCTCCCAAGTTTGAGATCAGGGGCGAAGTCTTCATGCCTTTAAAAGTATTTCAAGAGCTAAACGCACAAAGAGAAGAAGAGGGGCTTGAAAACTGGGCAAATCCAAGAAATGCGGCGGCAGGTTCTCTAAAACTTCTCGATCCCAAAGAGGTTTACGCTAGGAATTTACATGCCTTCTTTTATGGAGTAGCTGAGCCTACGGACTGGGTTAAATCGCAAAATGAAGTCCACTACGAACTCTATAAACTTGGACTGCCAGTCTGCAAAGATGAATACTTTGCTAAATGCAAAAACCTGGATGAAATCCTTTATTTTGCAGCTAAGATCCAAAAAGAGAGAAAATCTCTTCCCTTTGAAATCGACGGCATTGTGATCAAAGTGGATGACATTACTACTTACAAAACTCTTGGAATGACAGGTAAATCCCCCCGCTATGCCACCGCATTTAAGTTTGCACCTGAACAAGCTCACACCATCATCAATAAGATCACTGTCCAAGTAGGAAGAACAGGTGTCCTTACACCTGTTGCAGAACTAGACCCTGTCTATCTTGCGGGATCTACCATCTCAAGAGCTACCCTTCATAACCAAGAAGAGATAGAGAGAAAAGACATCCGCCTAGGCGATACCGTAATCATTGAAAAAGGCGGCGATGTCATACCCAAAGTAGTAAGAGTGGACTTCGATAAACGCCCCAAAGATTCTACTCCCTGGCATATGCCAAAAGAGTGTCCTATCTGCAGAACAAAAGTAGTCCACCCCGAAGGAGAGGTAGCTGTCCGCTGTCCTAATAGCAAATGTCCTGCTCAAGTTCTTCGCCAATTTATCTTCTTTGCCGGCAAACATGCCATGGACATCGAGAACATGGGAGAAAAGGTCACCGAACAGCTGGTCACCAAAGGCCTCATTAAAAGGCCTTCGGATATTTTCAAACTCACACAGGACGATCTTACTCAGCTAGAAGGCTTCAAAGAAAAGTCCATTGAGAACCTCCTTACCAGCATCCAAAAAGCAAAGGATTGCACACTAGCTAGATTTATCATGGCTTTAGGAATTAAACATGTGGGCTCTGAAACCGCAGAACTTCTCGCAGACTACTGCGGAAGCGTTGATAAATTTCTATCTCTTTCAAAAGAGGAGCTTCTTGATCTAGAAGGAATAGGGGAGACAGTTGCCGATTCTATTACCGAGTTTATCCAAGATAAGCACAACAAAGAAGAGGTAGCCCTCCTTTTAAAAAACGGCGTCTCACCAAAAGGCGAAAAAAGAAAGGTGATCGAAGGACACTCCTTTGCAGGAAAGACCTTTGTCCTAACCGGAACTCTAGAAAACTACTCCCGAGATGAAGCTGCCAAACTCATCAAAGAAAGAGGAGGCAAAGTCTCAGGATCGGTCAGCAAGGCCACAAGCTACGTTCTAGCGGGTGATGATCCCGGCTCCAAATTAGATAAGGCTCAAAAACTTGGAGTGAAGATCATCACCGAAAAAGAATTCGAGAAGATGCTTTAATCTGTTATTTAGCCACCAATCGTTCTCGAGGAGCAGGTCTTTCTTCTCCACTGTAATGTCCAATAGAGTGATGGACATCTGGAGGAGGTACGATTGGGGTAGGTGCTACTGTTACTAATAGAGGTTGCCATGGATAGCCTTCGAGGTCCAGCACTTTCAAATTCGGTCTTTGTTGTTTTAATGCTTTAATAGCTAGTCTTATTCCTGCTGCTCTTTCATGAGAAACAACTTCTGAGCTCATTCTCAGTTCCTTGAGATTAACAGGAACCTTTCCTACCTGATCAACAGTAATGTAAAAACCTCTCAGAGTTATTTGTACTAAAGAAGTTAGACTTTGCATGCCATCTAGATGCATTAGAGAGGAATGATCTGCTCTTTTTTGTTGGACTATATCCATTTTTTTCAAAGTAGGGCAAGTCTTAGAAAGTGCGCTAAATACAGGGGAAGATGGAGAAGCAGCTTTTGCAGATACTCGTAATTGTTGAAGATCTTTAGGAAAGGTTTTTACTACTGCAAGTAACTCTTGAACTGGCTGACAGCGTGAAAGATCTAATTTATAAACACCCTTAGGCAAGAACTTAGTGACATCAGAAGAAATATTTCCTGGAAGCGAATTTCCACTAATAAACTGAATTTCCTTTACATCAGCTCTTTGACTTAACAATTTTAATGCTGATGCTGGGGAGCGGCTAATGTCTACAGTATAGCTACTAGTAGAGTTCACAATGGGTTGTGGTAATGGTTGAGGGGTATCATTTGAGACGTTTTTCTTATTGAAATAGGAAACAACAGATGATGTGCATAGAAGAGCTGCTGCTATATATCCCAAATTATTCTTAAAGTGATTTGCTAATGCGATACTTACAAGACCTCCAACAGCAAATGGGATTGCTGTGGATTGGTTAAATACTTGGTTTAGACTAGAACGAATAGTGGATACCATAAAAAACTTCCTCTGTAATTATTAAAAAGAGCTATTATAATATAGAAATCTATATGAGCCTATCTTGATTTAAATAAAATTTTTCGTTTATAGTGCATGCCTTTTATTTTTAATGGCATAGGTGGATATATGAGCATGCAAGAATTGACTGAAGAACAATTTAAAATTCTCGAACCTCTAATGGAACAATGGGTAAACCGGAACCATTTGGGAAGAAAAGTAGCCCCGTGGAGGCCCGTGGTGAATACCATCTTTTGGGTGCTTCGTACAGGAGCTCCTTGGAAGGATGTACCAAGAAATAAGACCTTCGCACCCCCTGCGACGGCTCATGCATGGCTTGGGAGAATGCAGGACTCCGGGTTTCTGGAGCAGTTTCTTACAGATTTACTAGACATTGCTGAACAAATGAAATGCATTGATGCTGAACGTTTAAGCACAGATGGTTTTTTTTTCCAACGGTCGAGGAGGAGGAGAGCAAGTTGATCATGGATATAAGGGAAAAGGCAGTACATCCCATTTACTTGTAGAAAAATCGGGGAAGCCTCTTGCTATCACCTCAACTGCTGCATCTGGTGATGAAAGAAAACAAGTGAGCCCTCTACTAAACAAAATTTCTGGTTTAATCAAAAAGGTATGGAATCAAGGGAAAGTACCAATACTAGAAGCTGACAAAGGATATGATTCATTGGACACACGAATTGATGTTCTTTCCCATAAAGTGTTTCCTCTCATACCAAGAAGAAAAAACACTAAAGAGTATAAAAGGCAGGGTACTTGTTATCTCGAGAAGCAGCGGTGGGTTGTAGAGAGAACAATCTCATGGCTTAAAACTTCATTTCGACGCTTGACAGTGCGTTGGGAGAGAAAGGCTAAATATTGGAATGGATTCTTAACACTTGGTTTGATTGGATATTGGGTAAACTATTTAAGTAGGTGGATGTATTAAAATAAAAAAAATTTAAATCAAGATAGGCTCATTAAGTAAATTAGAATTTTTCGCGATAATAAGTGTTGATAAAAATAATTTAAACTTCAAGCTTCGTTCTAGCAGGTGATGACCTTGGCTCAAAAGCTAGGAGTCAAGATCATCACCGAAAAAGAATTCGAGAAGGTGCTTTAACGACTCGTGAGTGAAGAGGCATTGGCATAGGGAGATTTTGGAATACTAGTATTTAGAGAGTGTATTGAACCGCCCATAGGAGTCATAGGACCAGTATACGCACGAGTAGGTTCTGTAGTTGTTAAGTGAAGTTGCCAAGGAAGGCCATGAAGGTCCAATATTCTCAAACTTGGTTTTTGTTTTTTTAAGCCATTAACAGCTGCCAATATAGAGGCTGCTTTTGGTTGAGAATCAACCGCTGTGCTCATTCTAATTTCTCTTAGTTGAGGGGGCAGTTTTGATAACTGTTTTTCAGTAAAAGATAAACCCTCAAGAATCAGTTGTTCTAAACTCTTTAGGTGTTGCATTCCATTGAGATCCATTACACCACAAGAACCACTTTTTTGTTGGACCACAATTAATCTTCTCAAATTTGGGCAAGTACTAGGAATTTGTCTAAATACATGTTCAACAGAGACTTCTTCTCTTGCTGTTACTCGTAGTTGTTGAAGATTTTTAGGAAAGGTGTGGACTAAAGTGCCTAACTCTTGAACTGGCTGACATCTACCTAGATCTAAAATTGGTAGTGATTTTGGTAATAATTGCATCACCTGTGCAGAAACGCTTGTAGGAACTCCCTTTGCACTAACAAATTGAATTCCATCCACATCAGTTCTTTGAGAGATTTTTTGTTGTAAATTTAATACAGAGGATACGGAGTTAGGGTCCACAGCATGGATATTAGGGGGGGTAATTATAGGATTTGAACGCGTGACATTTTTCCCCATAAAATAGCAAATAGCAGAATTTCCGAAAAGTATTCCGGCAATTACATATCCCAAATTATCTTTAAAGTAATTTCTTAATGCGAAACTTAACAGACCTCCAACAGCGAAAAGGACAGGTGGGGATTGGTTAAATACTTGATTAAAATTTGAACGAATAGTGGCTACCATAAAAAATTCCTCTTTAATTATTAAAAAGGACTATTATAACTAAAAAATGAAAATAAGTAAATTGAATTTATTTTGTAATAATATTGTTATAAATAATAATTTAATTTGAATGGATCTGAGTAATTATGCTGCTATGAATGCAGGGTTAATGCGCATCTTGGCGGGCTTTTTTTTCTTCTTTCCAGAATAAAGAACAGCAATGGCAATGATGAAATCATGACCGCCGATACGAGGAGGAAGTCGGTAGCGCCTTCGGATCTCTTCCAATCTTGAAGAAAGTACCGTAAGAAACCAGACCTTATCTACTTTTGGCCAGTTATGCGGAGAGACCGAATGCAGGCCAAGGATTTCAAAAGCCACCTCTTCGCCCACTTCTTTGACATTGGCAATCTCTTTTGCCTGCCTTTCGCTAACTAAAATGACAGGGATATGAGGAGAGCTAGGTGAGGTATAGTTGTCTAAATAGGGAGCAGGTTTCGCATTGGGATCATTGATTAGGGGAAGCAAATCTCGGATGAATTCATCCTGGACCTCAACATAGATAAACCCCTTACTATTTTCGGTAAGCTTTCCTTTTTTCTTTAGCTGCTCTTCAATCAACTTTTTCATTTCAGATGCTACAAAGTGGTCAAACTCTTCTTCTGGCTCCTCAATAAGAAAAGGAATGGGAGCAGGGATTTTGTGCTCATCCACGCCACGGAAGATATAGAGTGCAGGCTGGAAGTTTTTTAAGAAAATTGGGGCAGAAGTGAAGGCGTGCATCAGAACTGGAAAAAAAGGCCTTTCAGCCTTTTGAGAGAAATGGGAATAAATAGAGTTTTCAATTGTTTGCAGAAACCTGTCTCTATGTTCTAGGAACCTAGCCCATAGATTTGGTTTGGGTTGTTCCCTCTTTTCAGCTTGAGATAGACTAGATCTTGCATAGAGAAGTTGATGCAGAGTTTTTCGCGAAGTGATCTTAGGATCTAACTGCGCGATCTTCTGATCAATTCTAGAGACAAGATGGGCTTCTTTAAAGACGTACATTATTTATCTATAACTTTAAAATTAATTATAGATAGTATATACTAATTATTTATAAAAATCAAGTTAAATATAAATTATACAATTGCGAGTCTTTCGCTAGGGACAGACACCACATCCCCTAATAGGGTCTGATGATTGAAGCTGTGGATCTTCACTTGTTGAAGTGTTCCAATCATGCTCTCATCACCCGGGAAGATGACTTTCTGCCAGCAACGGGTGCGGCCTTTCATCATCTGGTTGTCTTTATTGAAACGCTCGACTAAGACTTCTACAGTTGAATGCAGCATACCTGCTTTCTCTTCTGCGCCAAGGCGATGGTAGAGGTCCATGAGACGCTGGAGCCTGTCTTGTTTTACCTCTTCAGGAATATCATCTTTCCAGCGGATAGCGGGTGTTCCTTTACGAGGGCTATAAGCATAGAGGAATGCGACCGAGTAGCGGATCTGTTCAAAGACGTTATAGGTCTCCATGAACTCTTCTTCTGTTTCGGTAGGAAAGCCTACGATAATGTCGGTGCCAAGGCTTACATCGGGGATGATCTCTCTAAGAAGAGCTACTTTTTCTAGGTACTCTTCTTTGGTATAAATGCGGTGCATTTTTTTCAGTATTCTGCTGGATCCGGATTGGATGGGGAAGTGGACTAAGTTACACATAGAAGGAAGATCTCGGATCGCATACATGAGGTCTACAGTGATATCGATAGGATGGGAGGTCATAAAACGAATGCGATCGATGCCGTCGATGTTATCTAGGCGGTAGAGAAGATCGTGGAAGAGGCAGTTCCATTCAGGCTTATCTTTGCCGTAGCTATTGACGTTTTGGCCAAGGAGGGTGATCTCTTTAAAGCCTTGGGCAGCTAATTTTTTACACTCTTCGATGATACTTTCGGGAGGTCTTGAGACCTCTTCACCGCGAGTGTATGGGACAACGCAGTAGGTGCAGAACTTATCGCAGCCGCGGATAATAGATACAAAAGCTTTTACTTTATCATCTCTTTTAGCGAGGAGGTAGTCCAGGTTCTCTTCAAAGCGGTCATCGGTCTTAAGAATTTGTTTACCGGAATAGAGAACTTCGTCTAGGACATTGCAAAGGTCGGTGATGTTATTAGTGCCTACGACAAAGTCTAGGTGGGGGAATTTACGGAAGAGGGCATCTTTTTTGGCCATGGCCATGCAGCCTGTTACCCCAATAATAGCCTTTTTTTGGCCGCGGCCTAGCTGGCCGAGCTTTCCCATGACCTTTCTTTCAGCAAGGTCACGAATTGAGCATGTATTAAAGATAAGGAGGTCGGCTGTTTCTTCATCCTCAATTTGGACTAGGCCTCGGTTTTCTAGGGCCCCGATCATAATCTGGGTGTCCAGCTCGTTCATCTGGCATCCATAGGTACGGAAAAAGAAGGTCTTGATTTGTTTCATAAAAACTTTTTTTCAATTAGAATGACCTTTCATTCTACCCCATAGATATTCTTTTGGACAAGGCTGGAAAAGATCTTGGAAAAAAACTTGTTTTTTCATATGCTAAAGGTTCTTTATCAATATTTACGGTTATAGTAATGAATCACAATCATAAGAAAAAAACCACCCTTCGTACCAAGGAACAAGCTCTCTCAGCGCGTAAATGGTATCTCTTAGATGCAACCGGCAAGACCTTGGGCCGGTTCGCAGCTGAAGTCGCTAAAATCCTCCGCGGCAAACATAAAGTAGATTATACTCCTCATGTTGATTCCGGAGACGGCGTGATCGTAATCAATGCGGACAAAATCCGTGTGACCGGATCAAAAGAGTCTAGAAAGACCTATCGTTCCTATACGGGATATATCGGGGGCTTACGTGAAGTTCCCTACGACATCATGAAAAAACGTAAACCAACGTTTATCATTGAGCATGCAGTAGGCGGAATGATGCCTCAATCCCGTTTAGCAAAGCAGCAATTGAGAAAATTACGTGTGTTTGCTGGCGCAGAGCATAATCTTAAAGCTCAAACACCCATAGCAACTAATATTTAAGGGAAAGAATCATGGCAGTTATGAAAGAGACCATCGGGGTCGGACGTAGAAAGACAGCAGTCTCCTCAGTTAGAATGAGACCTGGTACTGGCAAAGTAGATGTGAATGGACGTGGCTTTGAAGAATACTTCCCACTTGCTCTACAAAGAGAATCTATCTTAGCTCCTTTGAGCAAGTTTAGCTCTCCAAATAAATTTGACCTAATCATCCGTCTCAAAGGCGGCGGAGTAGAAGCTCAAGTAATCGCTACTCGTTTAGGGATTGCAAGGGCGCTTGTTGAAGAACAAGAGCACCTACGCAAAGATCTCAAAGAGCTAGGCTATCTTACTCGCGATCCTCGCAAAAAAGAGCGTAAGAAATACGGTCTTGCTGGTGCTCGTAAGAGATTCCAGTACTCAAAACGCTAATTTTTTTCTTCCTCCTTGTTTATCAAGATGCCCTTGGGGAGAGCCCCAAGGGTTTTTCATTAAAGTCAAAAGTCAAAAGTCTAAAGGCAAAAGTAAAGTGGAGTAAATTCTTTGCTTCTACTTATATATCGCAGTAATGAAATTACTGCCTCCA
>DATIJO010000030.1:0-3007 GCA_035478555.1 Chlamydiales bacterium | reverse complement strand
AAAATGCCATTCGATTTCTATCACAGAGCGGCAGGCTCTGGTATTTTACCTGCAGTATTCTGAAAGAGGAAAATGAAAAGATTATCAAAGATCTTCCTCTTGCAATAGAAAAAGGGCCCATCACCATCCTTCCATCTCTTGATGGCGCAGATGGGGGCTTCGCAGCATCACTATCTCTCTAGACTAATTTAGACCAATTGAAGTTCTTGTATATAATATCTTTTCAAATAAAAATAGAATCTCATAAGATGCGTTTTAAGAGGCTTTTTGAATGGATTTTGCGAAAGATCGGTTAGAGTGGCTAGAGTTTGATCTTTTAAAACCCTATCCTTGGATTGCTCAGGCTGTTTTTCTAAAACATGGAGGAACAAGCGCGGGACCTTTTGCCTCTTTGAATCTGTCCGATACAGTTGGCGATCATCCCGACTCATTGAAGGTAAACAGAGAAGCAGTGAAAAAATCTCTAGGGCTTCCTCAGATTGTTTACGCAAATCAAGAGCACAAAGCAAATGTTGTTGAAGTGACTTCAGCTATGACAAAAATCCCTCCTGCGGATGCTCTTTTTACGAAAGTGAAAAATTTGGGGATTGCAATTACTCATGCGGACTGCCAGGCAGCTATCTTTTATGATCCGGTAAACGAGGTAATCGCTGTCGCGCATGCGGGATATAAGGGCTTGGCCTCAAATATCTATAAAAATACGATTGATGCTTTAAAAAAGGGAGCTAAGACCAATCCCCAAGATCTCATTGTTTGCATATCACCTAGTTTGGGACCTGATCATGCAGAGTTTATCAACTATAAGACGGAACTTCCCGAAAGTTTTTGGGAATTTCAGGTAAAGCCAAAATATTTTGATCTCTGGACTATTGGTCAGAACCAGCTGATGGACGAAGGTGTCCAAGAAAAAAACATTGAAATTGTGAAAACCTGTACTTTTTGCAAATCAAAGGACTATTATTCTTTCCGCAGAGAGAAAAAGACAGGCCGCCATGCAACGATCGTGGCCATGAAGACATGAAAATTTCTGGATTAAAACTGATCAAGCCTCAAGTATACCCTGATTCTAGGGGGCTTTTTTTTGAAAGTTATCGTGAACCACAGTATGAGATAAAGTTTGTTCAAGACAACTTCTCTTTGTCTAAAAAAAATGTCTTAAGGGGCATGCACTTTCAAGCCGAACCCGGCCAAGATAAATTGGTCACGGTGCTTCAAGGACAGGTCTTTGATGTAGTGGTGGATATGCGGGTTGGATCGCCTACTTTTGGAAAATGGGAAGCGGTCATTTTAGATGATAAGAATCGTTTTCTGCTTTACATTCCCAAAGGCTTTGCACATGGATATCTTGTCTTAAGCGACGAGGCATTATTTCACTATAAAGTGAGTTCCTTCTATAATCCCAAGACCGAATGTGGTTTTCTCTGGAATGATCCAAAGATTGGAATAGCATGGCCGGTAAAAGATCCGATCCTTTCCGAGCGCGATCTAAAAAACCCAAACTTTAATAGCTATGAAAAAAATTTGGGTATTAGGAGCATCGGGGCTACTAGGAAGAGAGATTCTTCAGCTCTTACAAAAAAATAAGCTCGCCTTCCTTGCTCCTTCTAAAAAAGAAGCCGATATTACCTGCTATGAAAGCCTAAAGCAATTTGTTGAGCAGGAAGAAATATCTCATATCATCAATTGCGCAGCCTACACATTTGTAGACCTTGCTGAAGAGCAGTATCCACTTGCTCATCTTATTAACTCCATCGGACCTGAGAATTTGGGCCGTATTGCTTTTGAATGCAACGCTAAGATCCTTCATTTTTCTACCGACTATGTTTTCAAAGGTGAAAAAAATATTCCCTATACCGAAGAGGATAAGGCAGGGCCGATCAACGCATATGGAAAAACCAAATTAGAAGGGGAGAAAAGATTGCAAGCGGTCCATCCATCTCCCTGTATTGTCCGTACCTCTTGGCTCTTTGGAAAGCAGGGAGTGCATTTTGTTTCCAAAATGCTCTCTTTAATGCGGCAAAAAAAAGAGCTATCTGTAGTTATGGACCAAAAAGGAAGGCCGACATTTGCTAAAGATTTGGCGTTAGCTGCACTCAATCTATTGGACTACTCCGGTATCTATCATTTTGCCAATTCTTCCGAGACCAATTGGCATGCATTTGCAGAAGAGATCTTAAAATTGGGCAAAGTAAAAGGTTTATCCTTGATTTGCGAAAAAATTCTTCCCATTCAATCTCATCAGTATTCTACAGCTGCTAAGCGCCCAGCGTACTCAGTTTTGGATACCACGAAGATAGAGAGTCTGTTAGGATGGAAGCCTAGATCCTGGAAGGAAGCTCTGAGTGAGATCAATATCTAATCTACTAGTAACTGGCGGCGCGGGCTTTATTGGCTCTGCCTTTATCCGTTTTCTTCTAAAAAATCCTGCATTTACAGGAAAGGTCGTAAATTATGATCTCCTTACTTAAGCGGGAAATACCGATAACTTGAAAGGTGTTGATCAGTCCAAACGATACCGCTTTTTGCAAGGGGATATTTTGGATGTTGATCTGGTCAGCAAAATTCTTCTAGAAAGTGAAATCGATTCAATCGTCCACTTTGCAGCAGAGACCCATGTGGATAGAAGCATCTCCTCCCCAAGGCCTTTTATTGATACTAATATTACGGGCACATTTACTCTTCTTGAACAAGTCCGCAAAAATCCACATATTCATTTTCATCATATTTCAACCGATGAGGTCTATGGATCTTTAGGAGAGAGCGGTTTTTTTCATGAGAGGTCTCCTTATAGACCTAATTCCCCATATGCCGCATCTAAAGCTGCGTCCGATCATCTGGTACGCTCCTACATTAATACCTATAAGATCTCGGCTACCCTTTCTCACTGTTCCAATAATTATGGCCCTTGCCAATATCCGGAAAAGTTAATCCCTTTAATGATCTTGAACGCCTTGGAGAGAAAGCCTCTGCCTATTTATGGAAATGGAGGAAATATCCGCGAATGGCT
>DATIJO010000029.1:0-10720 GCA_035478555.1 Chlamydiales bacterium | reverse complement strand
CCCTTTTGCCATGTGCCCCCTAGTTTGATTTAAGCCCCAAAATGCATCAGGTGCAATTAAGAATCTATTTTTATTTTTGTGGATAGAGTTTATGGTCTCGATCTAGCCAAACAATATAGAAAGTGCTGTTAATAAGAAAGCCATGTACCCTTCCATGTTCATTCAGGGATAATTGGAACTGCCAACCCGTAATGGTACCTCGAAGTTGTTCATGTAAATGGCTAAAACCTTTAGGTCTTGAGGTTTCTTCCCAATTGTGCTGATGGGATCTAATGCTCTTGCTTTTAGAAGATATAAATTCCTGCACTGTCCAAGATGACAGTGCTTTCAGTCTGGCCATTAGGACTTGAGTATAGCTTTCATTGAACTTTGGTGGGCATAGCTCTTCATCTGAAGAGTCAAAATATTTAAAAGAAAACTTCAATTCTAAATCAGGAGTTTTTCCTTTTTGAATACTCCCTTCAGGGACGAGAGTACTTTTTTTCATTTGAGAGAGTTATAGAAAGACTTCATTGTTACTTTAGAAATTGAAGCAGTGCAAGGTTGGTCAGCAGGAATTCCTTTTCTTGCTTCTTGCCAGGGCAGTTCATTATGAGTCATGAGTTCAAGAGCGGTGGCTGTCTCAATTCCAAAAACATCCACAACTTCTTTTAAATGCTCTTTAATAGGAAGGGCTAAATTTGGAGAATTGATTTCTTCCAATATAGGACGCCATTCTGAAGCTTTGAATCTTTTATATTGAGAGGGGAGAACAGGCCCATGGATCCAGGCTTGAAAATCTTCTTCAAAGAGAGGTTTGTCTTTTAAAGCTAGATGCCATGCTTGTGCATAGTAGAGAAGTTTTTGGAGTTTCAGATTGGTAATAATATCACCGCGTTCTCTGCTTTCAGAGATTAAAAAATCTGCAACATCTTTTGGAGAGATGATGTCCATATTCATCCTATATATCATGAACGCTATATTGTAATAGTATTGATATTTTTCAGCACTTCGAATCATGAATTGGATGATGATTCTTAGAAGAATGTGAATTGATTTAAAAAATAGGGGGCTAGAATAGCCCCCCGTAGAAATAGAATTAGAAATCACCGCGTACAGAGAAGGTGATCCCTTGGAAGTAGAGGTTTCCAATGGGAGCGCTTTCATGGAGTGAGTCGTTATACCATCTCATCATGTTCTGGTTGAACCAGACTTGAAATTGGTATCCAAGCTCAAGGCTGTAGTGGAAGGTGCTGCAAGGAGTGTAACCTTCCCAATGAAAGCCAACATATGTATCCAGTTCTGGTCTCATCGTATTAAATCGATTACGAGAGTGAGCAAAAAGAGTAGGAATGGTAGTAGATACTTGATCGTAGGTCAAATGATAGCGCATGTACATGATATCTGCGCCAAGCTTTGCAATGAGGCTAAAATGCTGGCCATAATACCAATCTGTTTCAATACCAAGTCTAGGTCCTAAGCCCCAAGCATGGCTTTTATGAAAGATGTTCAAATGGTAGGCAGGAAAAGTGGGATTGGGAGATGTAGTTGCTAGAAAGTCCATACTGCCAGTGAACTTCTGACGGATCCAGGGCATTGCAAGACCTACAAATGGGCTTAGCACCAATCTTGTTCCGATAAAGCCTCTTCTTGCAAACTCAAGGTTTACATGGCTAAAATGCAGGATCCAAGTATCTGAAAGACTACCGACCTCATTACTGAAGGTGCCTACTAAATCATTGCTTGCCCATCTTTCAAATAGAAAGCCTGTGGGATTTCTTGTAGAGTCTACATGAGTATTGGCGTGGAGCCAGGTATATTCTAAAGCTACATCCCAATTGTCATAATCAAAGGCCCATCCCAAACCTACTTTGAAACCTGGCTTGAAGGATGTGTTCATGTTGACCATTTTGCCGCTATTCCAACTATGAGTATTAATGGGAGAATTAACGGATGAAAGAGGAGATTCAAAAGCTACATCCATATTATCTTGGCGCGGCTGCCAGAAGATAAAATCTCCCCAAATGGAGTATACCCATTGATTGGGAAGATGGATTCTGGCGGTTGCGGTGTAGGCAGAGCACATCGTTTGGCAGTTAATATTGGTTAAACAGCATGGTTCGCCCGGTGTGTCGGAAGGACATGGGGTTGGACAGCAAGATTCATTTCTTGCGTAGGCAGAAGATGCCAAGAGCAATAATAGAGAGATCTTTTGTAAAAACGACTTCATAGTTAATCCTTTGAGAATAAAAAAAGATAATGCGAATGTAACAAGGATAGATCTCCTTTGTCAATTAATATTTTATCTAGTAAGTACAGGCTAATGGAAGGAAGGTGAAATATGACATCAATAAGTAAAATCGTAATGTGTATGGGATTAGTAGCATTACTTTTCTCATGCTCCGGCAATAATGATATGAGCAAGGGTCACTGCAAAGATGAAAGTACTTGCGTGAATGACCCCAATTGCATGTGCTGGTGTTCAGTGAAGTGCGGGTATAGAAAGAAAACTCCGCAAGATATGCCTGTTTTCGTAGAAGATGATGCAAATGGAAAGCATTGCTACTGCAAACAATGGGACCTAGATCACTATGAAGATAACTGCATCGAACACAAAAATCTGAAAGAGCCGCAACAATAAAGAACAGGGGGGAGCAATCCCCCCTAACATCTTGTTAGTAACTAGCCAATTTTGCGTTTCTTGCCTTCACCCCACCCTTTTTTTTCGCCTCTTTGTTTCCAATTTTCCTGTTTTTTTTGCCAGCTAGCTTGTTTCGGTTTATTTGGCATAGAGGTCTTAGGATGCCAGTTTTGGAACTCTCTCATCGCTTGATCATGAGATAAACCATGTCTCATTTGGATCTTATGCATAAGTTCGTCGATATCTCCGTCGATTTCGTCTAAGTCCTCATCAGTTAGTCTATTCCATCTCTCTAAGAGCTTATATTTAATATCGTCCCATTTTTGCTCGAATTCGTTCCTTTCCACGCATCCTCCTAATTATAAGTTACTTAAAATTGATTTGGGTTTAGTTATGCCTTTTAAATCTATTAATTGCAAAAGATTTTAATATTATAAATAACTTTTATAAGCTACTAATAACTAGAATATTATAATTTAAATTAATTATTGATCTATAATTAATAATTTGTTATAATTTTATCAAAATTATTTAAAAAAAGGTGTTTATTTATGGCAGCAGTTCAGATGCATGTATTTACCAAACCAGAAGTTCCTGAAAGTGAACTAGAAGGTCAAGAATGTCCAATTTGCCTTCAGCCTGTTTTAGTATCAGAACAGTTATCGAAATCGATACATAGTGAGATTTTTCATGAGAAATGCCTACGACCTGAAGGTCTTGAACCTGTTCGTAGATGTCAACTTTGTAGAGTACAAATTACATCTGTGAATGGAACTCCTGTTCCACAACAACCTCAGGCCGAGGAAGAGGATGTAGTAGCCCAGGATGAAGATGCTGCATTTATTGAAGGAGAAAGAGGAGCTGCTCAAAGGAATGTTGCCAGAGATCAAGTGATTCATAATGTTGCCTTAGCACGTGCTATTGCTGCTTCTAGAGCAGCCAATGTAGGCTTAGGACGAGTTGATAGAGCATCCCCTAATTTCAGTAGATTTAAGACGTTTTTATTTCTTGTAACCATGGTAGCATTCATTACCTCTTTAGTCTGTTTAAAGTTTACAATAGTTCCTTTTGTTGTGAGCTTAGCTATTCTCTTATTACTACTCATCAAACATTATTGTGTTGATAGAAGAAGAGAATTAGAGTTGGCGGTGTTGGCTGATAGACAACACATGAGACTGCCGCTTCTTAGGGAAGTAGAGTAATAATCTCACCCGGTATTGTTGCATAAATCAACGATGTAAACGATTTAACGATAAGAAGGATAATAATTTGCGCTGCAAAGCGGCGGTCGGCGAAGCCGAATTTTTCTATCATTCATATCATTATATCATTTAGATCGTTATTCTTACGTAATACGAACCTAGCTCATTCTTTGCTTAACCTTTTCAATTACATACACTTTTTATTATATTAGATTAATAAAATTGAATTATTAATTTAATAATGATAAATAATAAGTAAAAGTAATTAGAGGTTAATTATGAAAGATTTCCATGATCTATTTCAGCATGAATTAAAAGAGATCTATAGCGCTGAAACCCAAATCGAAAGGGCTCTTCCAGAATTTTCAAGGGCTGCTTTTAATCCGGAGCTGAAGAAGCTGCTCATGACTCATGCCGAAGAGACAAAAAAACATACCTCCCGTCTCAAAAAAATAGGTTCGGAATTGAATATCCCTCTAGAAGGTTCTGTATGCAGCGTATGCAGGGATATGATCCAAGAGGGAAAGCAGCTCATTAACCAAAAATACCCCCCACATGTCCAAGATGCGGCCCTGATTGGGGTAGTGCAGCAGCTAGAGCACTTTCAGATGGCTGTTTACGGCGTTCTTAAAGCCTACGCAAGGCACTTAGGCCATCATGACATTATTGATATCCTTCAGCAGACCTCTAAAGAAGAGGGCAGGGCTGATAAGGCATTGACCTCAGTCGCAGAGGGTATGGCCGGGATCAACGCTAAGGCTGCACAAAAGCGAAAAGCTGCTTAGGCTTTTAAGGGTTGAAGAGGGGCCGAAGGCTTCTTTTGTAAAAAGCGGTGTTTCAGACCTTCTTCTGCCGTGATCCTTGTTTTTGGATCGGGGTTCAGCATTTTTTCTAATAGATCGCAAAGATCTCCTATTTCAGCCAAAGGCTCATTCCTTGTTGCATTCACGGAAGCTATTTTTTCTCTGATTGAAGACTTAGGGCATTCTGGCTTAAAAAGAAAGGTAAACTTGTAATCGGGAAACTCTGCAAAAAATTGGTCCGCTCTGTCTCCTTCCATAATGAGAGTGGCTGGAATAGTCCCGCAAATTTGTTGTACGCGGGATAGATGTCTTGCTTCTTGGATAAGATCCGGTTCTGAAAGGGTATCTCCTACTATATTTACAATATCCAGGTCAGAAAAATCGGGGAATAGATAGTCATTGGCGAACATTTTGTACAATATGCAGCCTGCGCTCCAAATATCTATGGCGGTCCCATATTTTGCCCCTAAACATACTTCAGGTGCGCGGTATTGTATATTGCATACTCTATCGGTAAAGTCATCCTTATCCCTATGTTTGGACAAACCAAAATCCAATACCCTCATCATCCCAGTGATTAAAGAATAGAAAAGATTGCTTGTTTTTAAGTCGCAGTGGGTAATGCCTGCTTTATGAAGAGCTGCTAAGCAGGTCAAGAATTTCCGCATGAAATCCTTAATTTTTTCCAGGGGCATTTGGGTTTTTTTATTCCCTAATTCCCGTAACACAGTTGAGAGGTTGTCTCCAACAGCTTCTAGGATAAGGACATGCTGCGTATCACTAAGCTGAAAGTGATTTAGTAGAGCGATCACATAGGGAAGCCCTTGGACTCTATTTAGTTTTACCAGTTCCTCTAGGTCAAATTCTGTGCCTTCAAGATTTACTTTCGCTGCCACCTTCTTTTTTGTTTTCTGGTCCTCGATCAATAACACTCTGCCAAAAGCCCCTTTTCCTAAAACCGGAGCATCATCTGGAATAGGGTATCTTTGCTTGAGGCGGTCGTTGACTTCTTGAGAGGGTAGAGAGCAGCCAACAGAGCGCGGGAATTTTTCTGCAGCTATAGGAGCAAGCATTTCTAAAAGATCGATAGAAGCCCTTCTGGTAGGGTTGTTTTCTCTGGCAATTACATGTTTTGCAAGGCTTGCTGAAGGAATATTTGGTTTCTTAAAATGACAGGCTTGAAAAACAACAGGCTGGGTCTTTTCGCCTGTTAAACGTGGAATATAGCCATAAGTGAGAGCGGGCGGAGCATAAACTTCGGAATTTCTGCGTCCCATTAACCTGGAAGTAAAAAGATCAGCCGCCATAAAAACCTCTTAATAGGACAAATAATGATGAACTTAAGTGAGGTATTAATACAATCACTAATCTATTGACTTGCTGGTAAATAATTTGCTAATTAAAAGCTATGATACGAAAACTTGTTTCAGGAAAATATCGTCTCTATTCCCGCTCCAAAAATCCCAAAACGGGGAAGCGTAGGAATTTAGGCACCTTCAATTCTAGGGCCGCTGCTATGAAGCACGAGCGGGCGATCCAGTACTTTAAAAGGCATGGGTAGGAAGTCTGGGAAGACTTTCTGTCTCTAATTTGATCCCAAAAGTATTATTCATTGCTGCGAAAAACACGTATTGAGAGACCACAGTAATAATATCTAGGATTTGTACTTCGTTGTAATACTTCTTTAGCCTGGACCAGTCTCTTTTGGTTAGGTTTGCCTTTTTGACAAGGCAGTCTGTAGCCCGAAGAAGCGCCTTATCTTTATCATCCCATGCCCCCTTTTCTCCCAAAGGTATTTGCATGATCTCTTTTTCATCCATTTCCTTTCGCATGATGGGATAATGATGGCCCCAGATGTAGTCGCATTTATACAGCCAAGCCATCCGTAGAATGATCAGCTCCTGTTCCCTCACAGTTAGATGAAGGAGGGTTTTTGATTTCACCCAGTAAGGAATAAAGAGCTTTGCAAGCTCCGGATTTTGAACTACTACTCCAAAGGCGTTAACCGGAGCATCCTCACCTGCAAAAGAGAGATTGGG
Organism: Chlamydiales bacterium; assembly: GCA_035478555.1. Lineage (GTDB taxonomy): Bacteria > Chlamydiota > Chlamydiia > Chlamydiales > SM23-39 > DATIJO01. The sequence continues at coordinate 4,056 of DATIJO010000029.1, read as the reverse complement.
CAGGTCTTTCATTAAGTACCCGAATTCTGTTAATAGACGCTCTCTAGGAACCGGCTTTAGACGAACAGGATTTTTTACCGATTTCATATGCTCCTAATGAAGTAAGATATCCGCAAAAACGGGAAGGTGGTCAGAAGGGAAGTGGTCGTTTACTTTACTTGGCTCGATTGCATGTGCGATCACAGTTACATGAGGTGAGACAAAGATGTGATCGAGAATAAGCTCAGGCGTTCCTATCTCATCAAACACTTTAGATCCCGGTTTTAAAAAGTCCTTCGTATAGGTGGATAGAGGGCCAATGTGGCCAAGAAGAGCTGTTTCTTTTGTGTTCTTCAAGGCAGTTTGAAAGAGCTGCTTTAGATGGTTCCCATCATGAAACTTGTAAGTAGTCTGATCCGGACGGTTAGGAAGTGTATTAAAGTCGCCTGCAAGAATGACAGTTTTGCCTGAATGTTGGAACTGGCGCACAAGGTCCACAATGTAATGGACCTGATCTTCACGCGTATTGACGCGGTAGTAGGTAAGATGAGTATTGAGAACAACCAGGCTCTTGCCGGTAAGTTTATCTTTTAGATGCAGCACCGTGAGCCTTCGTCCAGGCTCTAGTTCAGGCGGCAGTAGATCTGGGATCTTGGCAATAAGAGCATCGTCTTTGGGGTTGACAGGCATCTCTAAAATAGCGCTATCGTAGGACTCATCTTTTTCAAAGCGATCTTGATTGTAAAAGATAGCGTTTAATTCTCCTGTCTTACAAAACCCTGCAAAACATTCTAGCTTATCGCCTAGATGTTTCTTCAAATCTTCCAATTGATTGGGATAGGTTTCCTGAACACACAAAAGATCGGGCTTCATATTTTGAATTGAGAGAGCCACTCGGTTAAGTCTATTAGGCCATGTATGAATGTTCTCAGACTGATGATCAAAAAGATCAAAGAGCACATTGTAGGTAACAACCCTCACCTTTTGATCTCTTTTTTCTAGGGCAATAGAGATTTCGGCAAACAGCCTGTCAGAGTACTTCTGCGGAGGAAGAGCTTCGATATTTTCAACGATGGGAACAACTGAACCTGAGATCTGGTCTGCAGATCCAGCAATGCTGCTTCCGAATAGGAATAGCAGAAGGTTTCTAAATGAGCGCTTTAGCATGTGAAGATACTAATACAAAAAGCAATTTTTTCAAAGACAAGAAAATTTTTTATTTATTTACATTTAATGTTAATTAATATATATTATTTATAATAAAAAATTTAAAAATTATGTGTCATTTATAAAATCATTATTTTTTGGAAGTGAAGGAGATTATCACTTTTGCGGGTTTGATGTATCTTTTAAAAAGGGGGATCCTCCTGACATAGTTCCTTCTTCGTTATTCTGTAAAGGAAGAGTATGGAATGTTCTCAATCAAAGATACCTGTATGCTTTAGTGCATGAAATGGGACATGCAATAGCGATGAGGTTTTTCGATTGTCCTTCCCGAGTTAAAATCTATCAGGACCATGCTTATGGGAATACTGGACCCTTGTATTACTATTCCTGCTCATCCAAGGTAGAAACGATTATCACAGTTGCTGGGCCAATGCTATCCATGGCTTTTGCAGGAAGTGTGCTTGCAACATCGCTTGCTATAAGGAGCTATATTCCTACTCCAATCTCCTTATGGTGTTCATTGAGCGCAGCGGTAGCAATGATAGAAGAGCTCCATGAGAATATTCTTTCCGCATATTCCAAAAATGATGGGGATTTTGGGAGCCTTGCTCAAAAGTCTGTGAAGCATTTAGCGATTGCAAGTATTGGACAAATTGCGCTTTTAGCTTTTAGTATGTTTGCAGCTTACCGAGCTGTTTAAGGAGTGAATATGAACATTGCTTTTTTATTCTATGAAGGGATGACCGCCCTTGATGTGATTGGGCCGCATGAAATCATTTGCCGCTTGCCGGGTGCAAAGGTTTTTAGGGTAGCAAAACAAAAGGGGAACGTAACAACGGATTCCGCAGGGCTTATCTTGCATGCGGAATATTCCTTATCGGATGTTTCTGAAGCGGATATTTTGGTGATTCCGGGCGCCGGAAGAGCGCCTACTTTGAGGGATCAACCTGAGATATTAGATTGGGTGCGATCTATCCATGCAGGGACTAGATATACTGTATCCGTTTGCACGGGCAGTCTAATCTTAGGCGCTGCGGGATTATTATCAGGAAAAAAAGCAACAAGCCATTGGGCAGCATTAGATCGATTGTCAAAGTGGGGTGCTATTCCTCAAGAGGTAAGGATCGTTGAGGATGGGAAATTGATCACTGCAGCGGGAGTATCTGCAGGAATTGAAATGGCGCTTCTTCTTACAAGTAAAGTGGCTGGCGTTGGGTTTGCAAAAGCTCTTCAACTTGGGATCGAATATGACCCGGCTCCTCCTTTTGACTCTGGCTCGCCAAAAAAAGCACCTATTGCAATTTTGGAGGCTTTGCGAACCAGAATGACTGCGGGATTTGAGAAAGTTCTTTAATAAGCAAAACAATCACTTCTCATTCCTCAGAGCAGATTGAATTCCCTGCTTGGATTCTTCAAAAAAAGCCTGGCCTGCTAACAAGGTCACCTTCGAGACGGTTAGCGGCTGAGATGCCTTTTGCTTTTTCAAGTACTTTTGTGTTTGATAAGCAGATAAGGCCCCTTTGATCACATTCATTGCAACTTCTGCCGTAGGCGAATCGACGCCTGCATCTTTTAGGTCGCTTGCATGGGAATAGCTCTTCACTCGAAGCCTTAGAGCTTCTCTCATGCCAATGGCTCCAACCCAGTACATTGTATCTGGCTTAAACTTATTTCTATTTCCAAGACCAATCAGGAGAAGTTTCGTTGCTAAAATAGAGTTCTTCGGAGGATCGATTAATAGCGTCTCCAAAGTCTTGCCTGCAAATTTCCCTGACTTTCTAATATCTGTAATAAGGCCTTTTAGTGCTTCGTCCACATGGACAAGTCCATTGGACTCTTTGGGAAGTGCAGGAGGAGAGGTATAGATATCTCCCTCTGTATATTCAAATAGACAGATAATCTGTAAGGGTGTCTCTTGTGCTGAAGGGCCTTGCACTTTTGCTTCGATTTCAATCCCTGCGATCTTTCCAACAGTTTCGGTAGTACCTACAACCGGCAGGTTTTTGGCGAATAAGGTTGAAAAAAGAAAGAAGGAGAAAAGAAAAGCTACCATCCATCCCTAGATAGCATCTCCTTATCAAGGGAGTCAAGAGAAAGCCTTACGCTTTGTCATCAGCTTTTGCAAAACGCACGGGTACTGGTTTTGGCATTGGTTCTGGTCTCCGCGCTAAGGAAGCAGTAGGATTTGGAGGAGGGCGTTTTTTCTCCTTGGCTTCCGGCTTATCTTTAGTCAGTTCATCACTTAATTCTCTGCTGAGTGCAAAGAAATCATCGACTTGAGCGCTATCCGGACGCTCTGACGGCGGTAGGCCACGTGATGGCGCTAAAGATCTTGTGCCGCTAGAAGAATCATCACTTACTCCGGAAAGGGAGCCGGATGTACGTAATGCTCCATGCACGCTTTTTTTGACAGTAGGCAAAGGTTCAGGTGTTTGAGAGCTATGCAGAAAAGGATGTTTTAAGGCTGCAGATGCGGTAGGTCTTCTGTTAGGGTCACGATCCACCATTCTTAGCATGAGGTCCCATGCCATTTTGAATCTGTCAGGAGAGGAATCTTTTCTTTGCTGAAGAGTTTGTTCGTAAAGTTTTAGAATTAAAGGAACCTTATTGTCGATCTCGATTAAAAAGTGATATTTTTCGCCTTCGCTGCTAAAAAAATGTTCTCTCAATTTACTTCGGGCAATTACGGAAGTCGGAATAGTATTCCCGAAAATTTCTATGACCTCGCGAAGATGTCTTCCTGCTTGTGCTAAAAGGCCTTCTAATTTGTTGCCGTTTAGAGTTTGCTTTGGGTTCGTAGATGCTTGTTCAAAAAGATACGTGTTTGTAAGGAGTCTAAAAAATACACATCCCAAACTGAAGATTTCAGCCGGATAGCTAAAATCCGTTCCAAGGGTGACTTCAGGAGCT
>DATIJO010000028.1:0-15276 GCA_035478555.1 Chlamydiales bacterium | reverse complement strand
AAGAAAAACCCGAATATGACCTTCATCTTCATATGGTCAGCACAATCGCTGGAGCTGATGATGTCTACAAAGGCAAAGAAGATGAACATCCTCATAAAGATGAGCTTTGGATCGGAATATCTGGCACCGATCTCTCTGTTGGCCATCTAAAAAGATTTATCAATGCCTTCCAAGAATCTCCTCCGATCAAACAATACGCTAAAGACCTTGAGCTTGAACTCCTAGGGGATAATGCAGAAGAGCTTCAGCAATATTTTGAAGAGAGCTTTCTTCCTCTGAATGGCCGCATCAAAACCTCAAAACAAAAACTCCCCATTGCCGTTCTCTATTTCAAAGCCGGCACCCTCAACTCCCGAAAAGCGATGGTCTCACCCTTTTTACCTTCGGTTAAATAAAGTCAGAAGTCAGAACGCAGAAGGCAGAAGTATCGTGGCAGTAATTACATTACTGCGATATATAAGTAGAAGCAATGCAATTGCTTTCACGGCACTTCTGACTTCTGCGTTCTGACTTCTGACTTCAAAAGTGCTGTAAGCACTTTCTGTACAGGCAGAGTTGTCAAGCAATCGCTTTTCTTACTCCCTGCGCAGCCGTCAGAGTAACAAGGCCTGCAGGAAAATGCTTGCGTTAGAACTTGAGCATTCGGATTGTTCCAAGGCCCCCAAGTAACATCGGATGTGGGACCGAAAAGCACTGTGACATTGGCCTTGAGTGCAGATGCCATATGGAATGAAACAGAGTCTACACAGAGAAGGCCTTTACAGAGCTGGATCAATGCACCAAGTTCTTTTAGTGTGACTTTGGCTGATAGATTAAGAAGATTTGGATGAGATATGCCTTGAATAATCCTCTCCACCATCTCTTTTTCTTCCTTGTCCCCGCCTGAAGTAATGACCACTTTTTTCTCTTGGGAAAGAAGTGTTTGGATCACCTCTCTTACTTTTTCTTCTGGCCAGCATTTAAAACGCCATCTGGACGCTGGATGAATTAGATAGAACTCTTTAAGTGAGAAGCGGGCGTCCTGAAGGAGATGTTTGATTTTAGACATTGCAGATTCGGGAATGTGGTAATAAAGCTCGCGCTCTTCCATGTTCGGAAAGATCCCAATCACACGAAGAGCATCCAGATTTCTCTCAACCGTGTGTCTTAAGGCGTGGCATTTTTTAATAATATGGGTATAGACCTTCCTTTTTTTATCCCCTTCCATCCCCACCAAAATTTTTGCGCCTGACATTTTGCAGACAATAGCTCCTCTATCGCCTTCGGTGAGGTTGATCACAAGATCATATTTTTCCTTTCGGATCTTCCATAAAAGAAAGAGTTCTCTTTTTAAGCGCGAAAAGAAAGACAGCTTCTTGATTCCTTTATCGTAGCCGATCAAATGAGAAATAGCAGGATGGCCTTCCAACATGGGAAAAGAGTCGGAATAGATATAGGCATCGATTTGGGCTTCGGGCATTCTTTTTTTTAGGAGGGTAAAGATGGGAGAGGTCAAAAGAACATCCCCTAAGTGTCTTAGTTTAACCACTAAGATCTTGCGAACATTTGTTAAATCTGGATAATTACCATAACTCATTCTATTAGAGTAATCTAGAAACCCCATTTTTTTGAAGAATTTAATGATAAATTGGTTTATAATACTTCTACTTAACTTAAGGAGTACCTAATATGCCAGCAACTTCAACTATGCAAAAACAACAAACCCTTTCCATCATTAAGCCGGATGCGGTCGCCAAAAATCATATTGGCGATATCTTGGCTCTTTTTGAAAAAGAGGGACTAAAAATCGTAGCTGCTAGAATGGTCCATCTTTCTGAAGCGGATGCAAAAGCTTTCTACGCTGTTCATAAAGAGCGTCCATTCTATAAAGACCTGGTTTCTTTCATGAAATCCGGACCTATTCTTGTATTGGTCCTAGAAGGAAACGATGCAGTCGCTAAAAACCGTAAGATCATGGGAGCAACCAATCCTGCCAACGCAGAGCCAGGAACAATCAGAAAACGATTTGCTTCCAGCATTGAACAAAACGCAGTTCATGGATCTGACAGTTTAGACAACGCGAAGACAGAGATCTCTTTCTTCTTTAAGCAGAATGAGATTTTTTCTCGCTAGACTCTACTAGAAAAGTCACGGGGCCATCATTGACCAAATGGACTTCCATCTTGGCCCCGAAAATTCCCGTCTCAACTTTACTAACTTTCGCTTTTACATCTTTTACAAACTGCTCATAGAGTTTAATGGCAAGATCAGGCGGGGCCGATTCGCTAAAAGATGGTCTTCTTCCTGTAGAACAATCTCCGTAAAGAGTAAATTGGGAAACAATCAGAGCCTCTCCTGCCACATCTTTTAAAGAAAGGTTCATCTTATCTTCTTGGTCCGGGAAGATCCTTAAATTCACCATTTTATCAGCAAGAGGCGCGCAGTTTGCTATTGTGTCTAGTTGATGCGCACCAAAGAGTGCTAAAATTCCTTTGCCTATGGAACCTACTACCTTTCCATCCACTAGAACCTTAGCTTCTTTTACTCTTTGGAGAAGAAGTCTCATAACCGATTTCTGAGCTGCTCAATCTCTTCTTTAAGAGCTTTGGGGAAATGATCTTTAAAAAGAGTGAAATATTCTTCCAACTCTTGAGCCTCTTTTTTCCAAAGAACAGGATCAACAGTAAGAAGCGCCTTCATATCAAAAGGAGATAGATTAAGCCCTGAGAGATTGAGAGTTTTGGGAAGATAGCCGATCGGAGTCTTCTCAAAGCTTCCCTTGTCTGAACATCTTTCAAAGATCCATTCAAGGACACGGATATTGTCACCAAAACCTGGCCATAGAAACTTACCCTTTGCATCTTTTTGAAACCAGTTCACATAGAAGATTTTGGGTAGTTTGTCAGGAGTTGTTTTTTTGCCCATTTCCAGCCAATGGGAGAAATAGTCACCCATGTTGTAGCCGCAAAAAGGAAGCATGGCAAAAGGATCGTGACGAACTTTGCCGACTACGCCTTTTGCGGCCGAAGTGGTCTCTGATGAGACGCTAGCCCCTAAAAATACTCCGTGCTGCCAATGAAAGGATTGATAGACCAGCGGGATGGTATGTTCTCTTCTCCCGCCAAAAATGATCGCAGAAAGAGGCACGCCTTCAACACTATCGTAGGCGGGATCTAGAATAGGACATTGCCTGATTGATGCAGTAAACCTGGAATTGGGATGAGCTGCTTTATCCTTAGAGGTTGGGTCCCAGGGATTGCCATGCCAATCGGTTAAATGAGCAGGTAGTTTTTCTGTCATTCCTTCCCACCAAACATCTTTGTCAGGTGTAAGTGCAACATTAGTAAAAATAGTATTTTTGGAAATCGAAGCCATTGCATTAGGATTAGTCTTCATCGATGTGCCTGGAGCAACGCCAAAAAGCCCGGCTTCCGGGTTCATCGCGTAAAAACGCCCATCTTTGCCAATACGTATCCAAGCAATATCATCCCCGACACATTCCACCTTCCAACCGGGAAGGTTAGGAGTAAGCATGGCAAGATTGGTCTTTCCGCAAGCGCTTGGAAAAGCCGCGGCAATATACTTCTTCTCCCCTTTAGGGGACGTAAGCCCCATTATCAACATATGCTCGGCAAGCCAGCCCTGTTGTTTGCCAAGAAAAGAGGCAATACGAAGGGCTAAACATTTTTTTCCAAGCAGGGCATTTCCACCATAACCGCTGCCAAAGGAAAGAATGCTCTTTTCTTCAGGAAAATGGGCAATGACCCTTTTTTCAGGATTGCAAGGCCACATTTTATCCTTTTCTCCTTCCTTCAGAGGAACACCAACAGAATGAAGGCAAGGCACAAAGGAATTAGCCTTTAATTTTTCAAGAACATGAGATCCCATATGGGTCATCAAACGCATATTCATAACAACGTAAGGAGAATCAGTAACCTGAATACCGATTTGCGAAAAGGCTGAACCCGGTAATCCCATAGAAAATGGGATGACATAGAGTGTACGCCTGTGCATACAGCCTTTAAAGAGATCTTTCAGATGATTTTGCATCTCATCGGGATCTTTCCAATTATTAGTAGGACCCGCATCGTCCTTCTTCTTTGTACAGATGAACGTACATTCTTCAACACGGGCTACATCATCGGGATGAGATCTACAATAGAAACTATGGGGACGTTTTTCAGGATTTAATCGAACGATCTTTCCTTCTGCAGTCAAACTATTGGCAAGTGCTTCGTATTCTACAGCAGAACCGTCGCAAAGATGGACCTTGTCCGGTTCACAGTGCTTGACCATTTTTTCTACCCATTTCATTACGTCTGGGTGTTTTAGCCATGCGTTATTCCAAGGAATGGAAATGGATGGGGCAAGTTCCACGAGAAACCTCCTATAAGAAAAGAGTTATTATATTGCTGCTTTTTTCTTTTTGAATTTATCTAGATAGTCTAGAGCTTTGCCTGTGCCTAAGCACACAGCTAGTAGTGGATTGGGCGCAACGGAAACAGGAAGTCCTGTCTCTTTGATGAGCGCTTTGTCAAGTCCCTTCATTAGAGCACCGCCGCCTGCTAACACCATTCCTCTTTCAACAAGGTCAGCTGCAAGTTCAGGAGGACATTTTTCAAGAGTTAGTTTGACGCTTTCGATGATCTGTTGGATGGGTTCGGCAAGACATTCACGGATCTCTACGGAATTGATGCGCTTAGTGATGGGAAGGCCCGCAACTTGGTCCCTACCGCGCACTTCCATTTCTAGCTCATTATTGCCTAGCGGGTAAGCAGAACCTATCGTAATTTTAATCTCTTCGGCAGTTCTTGGACCAATCATTAAATTATAGGTCCTGCGCATGTAGTTCATAATGCAATCATCAAATTCATCCCCTGCGATGCGAAGAGATCTTGACTCAACAATACCGCCAAGAGAAATGATAGCGATTTCGGTTGTACCGCCTCCGATATCAATGATCATATTAGCAGCAGGTTCATGAACAGGGAGATCAACGCCGATAGCTGCAGCCATTGGCTCTTCAATCAAGACGACTTCTTGAGCACCGGCATGCAGAGCTGAATCTTCTACCGCTCTTTTTTCTACACCGGTAATACCCGATGGAACAGCAATCAAAATTTTTGGACGAAAGAGGCTTCTTGCAGGAGTGACACGCTTGATCAATGCCTTAAGCATCCCTTCCGCAATTTCAAAATCAGCAATGACACCATCTTTCATGGGACGTACCGCATGGATCTTACGCGGAGTTTTTCCAAGCATCGCCTTTGCCTTATGGCCAACAGCGAGCACTTCATTTGTCAAAGAATCAACAGCAACTACCGACGGTTCAGCTAGGACAATTCCCTTGCCTTTGACATAGACAAGAGTGTTTGCAGTACCTAAGTCAATCCCAATGTCACTGGAAAATAGATTAGATAGTTTAGAAAACTTGCTGAAAAATGGACTTGTTTTTAGCTTTTGATAGAACTCTTTCAAGGATTGTTTTTTTTCCATGGCGTTATCCTAAGCTTGCAATAGCTCTAGTACATCTTCCCAAGTGAGTTTTGCAATTGCTTCATCATCGCAGCTTACTACTTTCTTGACGAGTCCTTTTTTACGTCTCTGCATTTCTACAATCTTTTCTTCAATGGTGTTTAAAGTGATCAGTTTGTAAGAAGAGACTGAATTTTTTTGGCCTAATCTATGGACTCTGTCAGTCGCCTGATTTTCTACAGCCGGGTTCCACCACATATCGTAGTGGATGACAGTATCCGCGCCTACTAAGTTTAAACCTGTACCACCTGCTTTCAGAGATACTAAGAAGACAGGGATCTGCTTATCTTCATTAAATTCTTTTGCGATCTGCAAACGGTTTTTGCTGGAGCCATCCAGATAACTAAAGCGGATACCCCTCTGTTCAAAATCCTGCCTCATGATGTCTAGCATCCTAGTGTATTGGCTGAAAATGACTGTTTTATGGCCACCTTCTACCAGGGTTTGCAGAAGTTCAAGGAGCATATCATATTTTGCTGAATCCCCTTCTTCTGCATCTTGTTTTGCAAAAATCGCGGGATGGCAACAGATCTGCTTTAATCTGGTAAGAGTTGCAAGAACGTGGATCTGCACCTTATCAAAACCATCTCTTGCTACCAGCTTGGTCAGTTCGTCTCTTGCAGAAGCCGCATAAGAAGAATAGAGGTCCTGCTGCACTTTTGACAGCTGGCAGTGATAAACAATCTCTGAAACAGGAGGCAGATCTTGCAGAACATCCGATTTCATCCTGCGCAAAATAAAGGGAGATACTTTTTTTCTGAGATATTCCATGTTTTGCGTGTGGAGTTGGCCGCTAGAGCGAACATATTTTTCCACGAACCTGTCATAAGTGCTGAGAAGCCCCGGCATTAAGAAATCAAAAAGGCTCCAGAGCTCATCTAAAGAGTTCTCAATTGGCGTACCGGTCAAGATCAGACGATGCTGGGCCCTGATCATTTTGACCGATTTTGCGTTCCTTGTGCCGCGGTTTTTAATATTTTGCGCTTCATCCAAGATCACATAGGCAAGCTCATACTGTCTATACTGTTCGATATCTTTTTGAAGAAGAGTGTAAGAGGTGATAGAGATATCAAACCTTTCTAAGGAAGAGAGTAATTTTTTTCTGCTATTAGGAATGCCTTCAATGACCTGTACAGTCAATTTAGGATTAAACTTATGGATCTCCTCTTTCCAGTTATACAGAAGAGAGGTAGGACAGATGATCAAGCTGTTTGTTCCTGGATTTGCAGAATGATGCTGCGTAATTGCAATGATCGCTTGAAGTGTTTTTCCAAGCCCCATGTCATCTGCAAGTATGCCGTTTAGATACATCAGGCGTAATTTTTGCAGCCAATGAACCCCGTCCAATTGATAGGGACGAAGCTGCGCCTGGATTGTTTTGGGAACAGGAAGAGGATCAAAATTCTTTTCTCCCAACATCTGCTTACGGATATCCTGCAATTTGGAAGAGATAGTGAATTTCACGGGGAGCCCTTCAAATAAACTGCTGTCAATTGTTACCAGGCTCCAAAGAGGTCTCTCCTCTTTATGATTATCTAGCTTTTGGATTCCAAGTTCATCAAAGAGCTGTACCAGCTTTCCTGTTTTTTCTAAGTCCAGCACTAAAATTTTGGAAAAACGTGACTCGCTTAAGTCCTTTTTTGTTTTTTTGCCGGCGTCCAATTCGATAAAGGTGCGTTTTACGGCAATGCACTCCCATAAGAGGTCTAATTTTACACCCTTCAACGCGCCGTCAACCTTGAGATCAACGGTGTAAAAACCAACTTTTTCTTCATAATCAAGGGCTAGAGTAAAAGTGGTTTGATCATAGATAAATTGATCGAGAAGATTTTGCGGGCAGTCAAATTTTACCCTATTTTGATTGCGAGGAACAATTTCGGTCATGAACTCGACAATTTTCTTTTCCGTCTTCGCTACATAGCTACCTGTCTGAGGATTGAAGACGAAATCTTGGAAAATCTCCTCTACCAGCTGCCTTTCTTCCACAAGATTCCTAGCTAAGATACCATTTGGAGAAAGAAATGGCATAATATCTTGGAATTGCAAATGGGATATACTTGCAGGTACAGGATGACCTTCGTAAAAGAACTTGAGCTGTGCTTCTAACTCTCCGTCTAAATAAGAGAGCTCGCATTTTGCTTCTAGATTGCCGGCAAAAGGAACCGTGACAAATTTTTCAATCAATTCCAAGCCTGCGATTTCTGCATAACGTTTCATTTGAGGAAGCGCATTTTCCACAAATGTTCCAAAAAGAGGCTCCGGAATAGTCATATCCACAATGGTGGAGAGATGCTTTAGATGGGTCCTTTTAATATGCGGCGGGAAACGGAAATAGGTATCTTGATAGATCAGACCCGGTTTTGCACATTCAAAAAGCGCTGATTCCTCCAAATTGATCACATTTTGATCGATTAGGATCGTAGGTTTTAAAAAGAGCTTGGGAGAAGGTGGCCCAATGTGCTCGATTTGAAATCTAAGAACTGCAGGAAAAGGAGAATAACGAAGCGGTGTTTCCAAATTCCCAAAATAAAGGCATGGTAAAGCAGGAAGATCATCGCTTGATGAGGTCATAAACCCTCTAGGAGTTGTTGACGTCTCTGCTGATTCATGGACCAAAGCTAATAGAAGCCCGAACGCTTCCGGTTCCATAAAAGAGGATTTTTGCGCCCTTTCATTCGGAGCAGGTTCCTGAAATTTCACATGCTCAGCAACCCCTTTGATGATCTTTTGGCCAATCTCGCTAAAAGATTTGTATGAAAAAAGATATTTTTTCCCGCCTAAAAAAATAGATTCTTCAAAACGAAGGGCATCTAAAAATTGCTTTAAATGGACAATCTGCAAAGGCTTAGACCTTGACGGCAGCCTTAATGCCATTTGAAATTCTATTTTCCCTTTGAGCGAAGCGGGATTAAAAAGAAACGCGACCTCCGCATCTTTAACGATATTTTCCTCTTGAGAGAGGAAAAAGGGAGCAAAAGATAAAATCTCTGCGGCATGGACATACTCTTCCAAAAGCTCTTTTTGGATATGCTTATCTTTCTTTGCTGCTTCTTTGGTCTCCGCCTCTTTGATCCTATCCATAAGGTCTTTCTTCTCTTCCTTATTGATAGATAGGTCAGCAATATCAGCTTCCTTGGAATACTGCACAATCAAGGAATCTAATTTCTCTTCCAAAAAGAACATGAGAGCAGCCAAATGCTGGCAGTCGTAACGATAAGGGCAGTCGCAGTTGGAGTGCACAGTTTGAGATTCAAAACGGTCAATTTCGATTTCACTTTCATAAGTGTTATCGAAATTTCCTAAGATCTTCGCATGTAAACGGATCACATCGGGGTCCAAGCGAAGAATTTTTGCGCTTACAACCTTACTTTGATCATGAAGCTGCTTTCCTTCCTTTAAGATATTGGAAGAAAAATCTGCCTTTAGTTTTCGAAAATTTAACATATTCCTACTCACTTCCAAAAAGAGATGCTTTAACAGGTTTTACCTTTTTTCGTTTAGTGCTGCAAGAAAAAATCCCAATTTTTTTTATAAAGGCAGAAGTCAGAAGGCAAAAGTCAGAAGTGCCGTGGCAGTAATTTCATTACTGCGATAGATAGGAAATTTCCTAATTCTATAGTTGAAGCAATGAAATTGCTTCCACCACACTTGCCCGGTTCGCTATGCACTCACCTGCTCCGCATTACGAAGGTCCACTGGACCTTCTTCATGATTTTGCAGCCTTTTGCCTTCTGCCTTTTATTCCCTTGAAATAATCTTGCCATCCTTTTATATTTTGAGGGCAATTTGCGGGTGTAGCTCAGCGGTAGAGCATCACGTTGCCAACGTGAGGGTCGTGAGTTCAAACCTCATCACCCGCTATAAATAAAATTTTAACCTTCAGGATTTCTTGTGGCCGAACCGACAACTGTAGAAGAGAAAAAAAACGAAAAAGTATCGGTAGTGATCAGACGCTTCCCCCACTGCAAAGTGGAATTGGACGCAAGCGTTGGCCCTGTGATGATCAAAATTGCACAAGAACAAGCGTTAAAAGATATTAAAAAAGAGGTCTCCATACCCGGGTTTAGAAAGGGAAAGGCCCCTACGGAGATGATCGTTAAAAATTATTCCAGATCCATCCAAGACAGGGCAAAAGAAATTTTGGCAGATGTTGCCTTTAAAGCAGCCCTTGATCTGGTCCAGATCCCCCTCCTTAATAATAATGCCCCTGTACAGTTTAGTTCTCAAAAACTCTCTGATAACGAAGGGATCTTTACCTTTATTTATGAGTCTGAACCCATTGTGCCAGAGATCAAACCGGATAATTTTCAATTAAAATCTATTGATTCTACAACTCCCGGGGAAAAAGAATTAAATGAGGCCGTAAGGCAACTGCAGCTTTTCTATGCCCAGTGGCATTTAGTGACCGACAGGCCTATCCAAGAGGGTGATTTTGTCATCCTTGATTTAAGGACAATGGAAGACCCTCCTCAGCAAGTATTTTCTGATACCCGCTTTGAAGTGACCGATGCCAGCATGGCCAAATGGATGAAAAAGATGGTGCTTGGAAAAAAAGCAGGCATCTCCATTGAAGGTATCAGCGAACCGGATCCTGAACTTCCTGAAGCAAAAAAGAAAGAATTCCAGCCAAAGCGCGTGCTTCTAACTATTAAAAAAATAGAGACCGCTGAAATTCCACCTTTAACTGAAGAGTTTGCAAAAAAAGTTGGAGCAAAAGACGTAGAGCATATGAAAAAATATTTAGCTGATATGCTCGAAAAAAAGACCAAAGAAAAGATCGATCATGACAAGAGAGAACAGGTAAATGAATATCTACTAAGTTTCCCGATGGAAATTCCCCTCTCTCTCATTCATAAAGAAAAGGAACACCGTAGAAAGCAGTATGCAGAAGATCCCAGATATCAGGCTAAACTGCAAGTCATGACCGATCTACAAAGAGACATGGAAAAGCTTGAGCTTGAAGAAGCTCTTCAAGAGCAGTCAGAATCTGCCGTTAAACTTTTTTACGCATCCCGTCAAATCGTTCGTGATGCAAAGATTAATGTGACCTATCAAGATGTAGAAGCCGAAGCTGTTCGCAGTTTAAAAGCCTTTGGCCCTGTTGGAATCCAATCCCACATGATCCCTGATGAGCTTTTTGCTCTCACCTTGTCAAAAATTATCTTAGCCAAAGCGCAAGATTACATCTTGAACAAGAACATTGCATAAATCCTAATAGACCTATATAAGGTTGAAGAAACGAAAAGAGGGTTTTTTATGTCTCTTACTCCTTATGTCATTGAAGATACCGGCCGTGGCGAAAGATCCATGGACATCTATTCTAGACTTCTCAAAGATCGAATTATCTTCATCGGAACAGAGATCAATGATCAGGTTGCAAACGTAGTTATTGCCCAGCTTCTCTTTCTTAAAATGGAAGATCCGAAAAAGGACATCAACCTATATCTAAACTCCCCTGGCGGCCTTATTACCTCTGGCCTTGCGATTATTGATACGATGCAATTTTTAGGATGCGATATCAATACCTATTGCATTGGACAAGCGGTCGCGATGGCTGCCTTACTTATAGCTGCAGGAACAAAAGGAAAAAGATTTGCTCTCCCCCATAGCCGCATCATGCTACACCAGCCTTATGGCGGCGTAGGCGGCACATCGGAAGATATCGCACTTCAAGCAAAAGAGATCTTGGAGTTAAAAAAAATAAGCGCTAAACTTCTCTCTCATTTTACCGGAAAGTCAGTGGACAAAGTCTTGGCGGACTCTGAAAGAGATTATTATATGAGCGCTGAAGCGGCTTTAGAATACGGTATCATTGACCATATTGCTAAACCTCAAAAAGCCGACTCAGCTACCAAACCTGAGGATATCCTCCAACATGCTGGCAGATAACAATACATGAGTAAAAAATCCGAAGGCGAGACCACCTGTTCTTTTTGCGGAAGAGCGGAAGATGCTGTTGAAAAGCTGATTTCAGGTCCCCACGCCTATATCTGCGACAAGTGCGTCCATCTCTGCATGGACATCATCCAAAAAAAGCCTGTCACCCATGACATCAAAATCTTAAAACCCAAAGAAATCAAAGACAAGCTAGATGAATATATCATCGGACAGGAAAACGCTAAAAGGACCATTGCGGTAGCAGTTTATAACCATTACAAAAGAATCAGGTCCCTTGCTAAAGATACCGAAGCGGAATATTCCAAGTCCAATGTGATGCTGATCGGCCCAACCGGCTCTGGAAAAACACTCATTGCCAGAACTCTTGCTCACATACTCGATGTACCCTTTGCCATCTCCGATGCCACTACCTTAACAGAAGCCGGATACGTAGGTGAAGACGTTGAAAACATCATCCTAAGGCTTCTTCAAGCCGCCGACTATGATGTCGCAAGAACGGAAATGGGCATCATCTATGTGGACGAGATCGATAAAATCAGAAAAACCACAGGCAACGTATCCATCACCCGTGACGTATCCGGTGAAGGGGTACAACAGGCCCTTTTAAAGATCGTGGAAGGCACCGTTGCCAATGTCCCCCCTAAAGGCGGAAGAAAGCACCCCAACCAAGAGTACATCAAAGTAAATACCGACAATATTCTCTTTATTGTGGGAGGGGCATTTGTCCATCTTGATAAGATCATCGCAAAACGTCTCGGCAAGAGTACCATCGGATTTGAGGCATCTAAGAAAAAAGAACCAGGCTCAGATACTCTCGAGGTCAACTATCTTCTCTCCAAAGTAGAGCCTGAAGACCTGATCGAATTTGGCATGATCCCTGAATTTGTAGGCAGATTTAATAGCATTGCCAACTGCAACGAGCTTGCAACCAAAGACCTCATCGATATTCTCGTCCGCCCCAAAAACGCCATTGTCAAGCAGTACACTAGGCTTTTTGCAGAAGAAGGGGTCAAACTAGAGTTCACCGAAGATGCCCTCGTAGCTATGGCCGAAAAGGCCAAGTCCACTGGCACAGGCGCAAGAGCGCTCCGTATGATCGTAGAAAATCTCCTCAGAGACCTCATGTTTGAAATCCCCTCCGATCCCACGATCAAAGAGATCGTCATCGATAAAAATACTATCACTGAAAGTAAAAGCCCCATTATCCGAAGGGAAGGGGCAGAGTCAGCTTAAGCCTTATCCAATCTGGAATTCAGGAGGGATGTAAGAAGAAGCTTGCGCTACGTTTCTCACTTGAAAGTAATCATTAATGGATGCCATCAATTCCTCTGAGATATCAATATCTAGTTCCTCGCAAATGTCCGTTAAGAAGCGTACAGTAGATTCACTTCCCCCTTCTTTATGCACTCGTTCGGCAACTACTTTAATTAGCATTTCTGCATTATTTCCATCCTGCATCCAGTCTTCTATTGCTTTCGCCCTGGCGAGAGGATCAAGTTCTTTTGGAGCTTTGCGATTAATTTCACGCAATATTTCATCGCCTCCATCTATAAATCCAATTAACTGATAAAACTTTTCATTTCTTTTTGCATAGTGTGCATGAACATCGTCTAAACTATTCTGTGCGACATGCGGAATTTTTGCATGTTTTCTAACTTCTTTCCAAAACTTATTCTTAGTTTTATTACTATTAAAATATGTCGCTGGGGTCATTCTACTAGTGCTAGATAACTCTTCAATAGATTGTTTTATTAAATAAGGAAGCGAGTCATATGCTGGAACAGGGCTACGGCCAGAGCTAATAATTCCACTAATATCTAAGTCATCCGCATCTTCAGCTGCTTCTGCCTTTCCTTTGTCCTTCCAAAAATCTAAGTCCTTAAAAGACGCTGGCTTTTTATCATCTTTGCCGAAATCCAATTCAGGTTTTTCTAACTCATCAAGTTCTTTGTCATCGATATCAAGTTTGTCTCCATCTGCATCGCTAGCCTTTGATGCTACCGAATCACTCGCGTCAAGCACATCATCTAATGCATCTGCAATCGCCTGTTGGAGTTCTCTTTGTAAAAGAGGATCATCTACGCTTATTATATGCAAATCCCCATCTCTTATATCATCTGAATCAAAGTCATCATCGAATGCAAATCGTAAGAATGCATATTCTGCAGGATCGCTTTCTATCTCTCTACCTTCTCCCTTCATAAATTCACAAAAGGCACGTCTGTCCTCAGGAGAACCAATCAACATCCCAACAATTGCGGTTATGCGTCTATCCTCTAGGTCGAGAATGCCCTTTTGTGTAAATCCAAAGAAGTCCCTAACGCCCTTAAAGTGGGTATGAGTTTGTCCAAATTGTTTATCATGCTGCACCCATTCGGAAGCATGAGGGTTACCGCCAGGGAGTTTGGCGACATACTCTAAGAGCTCCTGTTTAAACGCTCTTGCAAGTTGCACTTGTTGATCCCTAGGTAGACTTGGATCGATCAAACCTTTCTCTAAACAAAAGGCAAGCGCATCATAATCGGGTTCTACATCGGCTTGTAGCTTTTTTAATTTTTCTAGTTTTGCCTGGAGTCCCAAAACTTGCGAAGGATTTTTATTATTTGCTTCCTCTATTTCCTCTTCCGTTTTTTTAATTAAATCATTTATAGCGTTTCTTTTCGCATGAATCAGTTCATCTGCTCTTTTTTTAGCGTTTTCGTGTTCTTTAGGAATTTTCCGTTTATCAGCAGCCACATCTAGATCTTCGGATGCATTCTCCTTAAGACGTGGTGTTAGAGTCCCTATTAAACCATTATCAGCACGTGTGTTTCCCTTCTGATTTCTTGCATAATGATGGAAACCATGGAAATTGAACTGTGCTACGAAATCCGTATCTTGTCCAATGATCTTGTTGATCTCCTCTAAGAAAGGAAAATCATCATGATTGAGGGGAAAAGTATGTTCTATTCCATCAGCATCTACAAATGTGATAAGCGCTTTGGTAAAGTTGATGGATTTAAAGGTAAGGTCTTTATAAGCATCTTTAGCTTTGATGCGATCTATGATGCCTGCAACTTGCTTACCGATCTCTTGCGCTGTTGCATCAGATGGCGCTAGTTGGGTCTTACCAAGACCGTCAGAGGTATAGTTCCAGAAAGTAAGAGGTTCGGATGATCCGCCCATACGCTGAAAGTGAACCTGGGAAGCTTGGCCGCTTTGTGGGTCAGAAGCATCTACCTCCAATCGCATATCAGCGCCGGTGAATTGAACTGGGTCTTGTGAACCCGATGAGGTTTTGTCAGAGTCAACTGGGTCGGTTTGGCTTTGGCTAGACCTTCCCCAAGGTGAGAAACTTCGTAAACTTGAAAATAAACCTGACATATTACTTTTTTATCCCAATATATTATCTTATACTATTTATTTTATAATAATTATTATTATTTATCTAGTGGTTTATTGTAATTAAATACTCAATAGACTTAAGATAAGATATTTATGAATTAAATTATTTCTAAGTTTCTTATTATTAGGATATTATGAAAATAATTAAATTTTTTATTTGGTAATAATTGTTTATTTTAATAGAATAAGAATAGGAGTAATAGAGTTTTCTTTAAGCGCCCTCATATTTCAACCTTCAATAGTTAAATAACTAATCTACAGATACTTAAGTTAAATCACTGATAATCAATTAATTAGAAATCGGCAACGGAAACCCAAGCGTCAACCGGAACCGCCAATTGCGGCTTAATAGGTTATAAGTTATTGACCTTGTAAGGGATAGCGATTTTTCCTGGTGGAAGGGGCTGGGTATCAAAGATTTATTTTATTATATTGAAATATTTAATTACATATTATATAATAAATAATAGGAATAATAGG